>CAIOTO010000057.1 GCA_903861255.1 uncultured Alphaproteobacteria bacterium
CTAATAGCCGCATTGACGAGCTCTTGCCAGCTAACTGGAAAAAATTATACGGCCCTACTGCCCACGATGAAGCCAGGGATGAAGACGACCTGGCACTGGCGGCGTGACACGGTGAAGTAGGTACTTGGCCATACGCTTACGCTTGTTGCGCTGCGAGATCAGCTGCTGCCTTATCTGCTGCCGCTTTATCTGCTGCTGCGCGTATGGCAGCTTGCCGTTCTTCCTCGGCTTTTGCAGCAGCAATTCTATCTGCTTCAGCTTTTGCAGCAGCAATTCTCTCTGCTTCAGCTTTTGCGGCAGCGATTTTCTCTGCTTCAGCTTTTGCAGCAGCAATTCTATCGGCTTCGGCTTTTGCAGCAGCGGCTCGTATTGCGGCTTGTCGGTCCTCCTCAGCTCGGATTGCAGCTCGTGCGGCTGCTGCTTGTGCTGCTGCTATTTCAGTTGCTATTTTTTGCGCCGCTGCTTGTGCTGCTGTAATGGCTGCAATTCTTTCTTCCTCTGCTTTTTGTGCTGCTGCAAGTTCTGCTAGTGCCCTTTGTGTCTCAGCTTTGTCTGCTGCACGTGCTTTTTCCTGTTCTGCGGCAATTCTTTCGTCTTCTGCTTTTTCTGCTGCTGCAAATTCTGCGAGTGCCTTTTCTGCCTCAGCTTTATCTGCTGCCCGTGCTTTTGCATCCTCTGCGGCAATCCGTTCGGTTTCTGCTTTTTGTGCCGATGCAAGCTCTGCGAGTGCCTTTTCTGCCTCAGCTTTATTTGCTGCACGTGCTTTTTCCTGTTCTGCAGCGATTCTTTCGTCTTCTGCCTTTTCTGCTGCTGCAAATTCTGCAAGTGCTTTTTGTGCCTCAGCTTTATCTGCTGCACGTGCTTTTGCATCCTCTGCAGCAATCCGTTCGGTTTCTACTTTTTGTGCCGCTGCAAGCTCTGCAAGTGCTTTTTGTGCATCAGCTTTATCTGCAGCACGTGCTTTTGCATCTTCTGCAGCAATTCTTTCAATTTCGGCCTTTTGTGCTGCTGCGAGCTCTGCTAGTGCTTTTTGTGCCTCTGCTTTATCTGCTGCTCTTTCTGCTGCTTCTTCTGCTTCTTCCTCTGCCTCTGCCCGATCTTCTTCTGCCTTTTTCGCTGCTGCGAGTACTTTTGCTTCGGCGGCCGCTGCCGCAACATATGCGCCATCCATTGGAAACGTTGGCATCTTTCCTGGAAAATCTACCGTAACCAGCATGCCACCACTAATATCAACTCTGTTAGGTGCTGCAATGTTGATACTGTTGTGCGCGTTTAAATTAATGTTGTTTCCAGATAAGCTAAGTGTGCCACCTGCCGCAATTGAAATGTCACCAGCTGCTTGAATGGTTAGTCCGCCATTCTCAAGATTTATAGTATAATCACCAGCCATAAGCGTTAAGGCTTTATTGCCTTGCTCAACAGTTGTGTTTAAATTTCCTTGCGCTAGAATTGTGGTGCAGTCTCCATTTCTCACCATTAATGCATAATTTTCTGCAACAACCATATCCATGTCTTTTGCAGCCTTGACACTAATTCGTTCCATTCCCCTTGCATCGTCAATGCTCAGTTCATTGTAACAGCCATTTTTACGCGTTGAGTTTGTTTTGAATGCGCTTACTGTTGGGTTGGTTATAACAGAATGAGGTGGAGTATTATCAGCATTGTATACGCAGCCAGTAACCAGCGGCATGTCGGGATTGCCGTCGATGAAGGTTACAATGACTTCCATACCCACACGAGGGATGACAAGACCACCCCATCCCGCGCTTGCCCAATTTTGAGAAACACGTACCCAGCAAGAGCTGTTCGTGTCAAATGTTCCACGCGTATCCCAGTGAAACTGAACTTTTATACGGCCTAAATTATCACAATAGACTTCTTCTCCTGGCGGACCGACTACGACTGCAGTTTGATTGCTATGAATCCGTGGCTTTTTGGTTTTTCGAATGGGCGTGAAGATTACATTATTGGGGACAGCTGAAAAATTATTATCATAGATTGTTTGAAATTGTGTGCTACTGCGCGGATGCTGCAGAAAATTCATTCGACCATTTGAATGGTTGTCATTTTTAGTGTCGGCTTCGGTTTCATAAACAGGAATACGTGTGATTTGGTGTGTTATAGCATAAACAAAATAGGTGATATTTGCATCATCACTTGGGTGCTCTATGAGCCTGAATATAGCAGCTTCGCCTAAGAGAGGGGCCGTTGATTTTCCCGAAATTATGTTTTTTGGCCATTCAATTTCATTAATACGCAAAGATGCGACTTGGTCACTTGTATGTAAATCAGTGAATGATGCTGGATATTCATGAATGGTTCCACCAATTCCGTCCCCACTAATCGAAGACCGTAGTGGCATAGATGGTGCCATATAGTTATAATTTGATGCTTTATAATGACTTGCAACGACATTATGTTGTCGCCTTAAAAATGTAATTTGATTCATGCCTGGTATATCGTTTAAAACGGCTTGGCTCATGGGTAAGTCTTTGTAGGCCTTTCTACCATCATTAATTTGATCCATTAAGACAATTGTATGCTGACCAAACTGATGGGAAAAGGAGTATGATATGCCTTCTTCTTCCATCAAACGTGATATGAAATCAAAACAGCTTTCACCGTATTGCACGCAAAATTCACGTTTGCTTTTACCCATGTTTGATGAACGATTGTCAATTTGTGTGACATCATTTTCTTGTAGTACTTGTGTGATGATGTCGCTGACATATTGGTTTTGAAAAATGCGGTAATCTTTGGTGAATGTCAGAAGCCAGAGCTTGGGGTGAACATGTAGTTCATAAAAAACATATAATAGCCCGTCGCTGCCTTCACGTGTTTCCAGTTGGTCTATCGACCCGATGATGCAATTAAAGTCTCGTGTTTTTTCATCAAGAGTTAGTGATAAAGAAACATCTGTGCCTAAAAGTTTGTCACAGTTAATTTCTTTATGGAGGGAATGAACGACAAGCTTATAGTGGAATGGCTTTGAAATCTCCTCGGTGCCATCCATTGAGTCAATAACAAGGACATCTCGTCCTAGAATGCAGGAAAAACTTAACGATACATCATTAGAGGATAGTATATTTTGCACGTTAACTCGATTTTAATAAATTTTTTGCTAAACTAATATTATTGTGGCGGTATTTTATTCAAATGTCGATAAGATGGTTGGAGAGTACCTCAAAAAGAATGATGGTATATGATGACAAAATATTTATGTGTGTATTGCGGTGCTTCTGAGCGCGCAGATCCAATCTATCGCCAATCGGCGATTGATATGGGCAAACTTATTGGTGAAAATCAGCTAGGCCTTGTGTATGGCGGTGGCCGTCTTGGCTTGATGCGGCTTGTGGCGGATGCTGTGCTGAATCATGGCGGTCGCGCTGTTGGTTTTATCCCAGAACATCTGGATGATCGTGAAGGTGCGCATCATGGGCTTACGGAATTGCATATCGTTGATACAATGCATACGCGAAAAATGCGTATGTCAGAACTTGCTGATATGTTTGTGATATTGCCAGGTGGTTTTGGAACGCTTGATGAAATGTTTGAGATATTAACATGGAAGCAACTCAATTTGCATAAAAAGCCAATTGTCATTGTGAATATTAATGGGTATTGGGATCCTCTAGTAGCATTGATTAACACAGTAGTTGATTCACATTTTGCGCATCCAGAACATCGCCATTATGTAAAAGTTGTGACGTGTGTTGAAGGTGTAATGGACGTAGCACGCGAGCTGAAAGACGAGTAGAATTTTGGACAAACCATTTAACAATCATTTTTTATCGATAAACGGTAATAAATAATTGACAAGAATGATCCTTTGATTTAGGTTGTTGTTATTGAAACACAATTTAAACAAAGGATTTTTTATGCATCGTATCAAAACTATCAGCACGTACATGTGTGCATTTTTAAATATATTACTTATTGCTCTTCCTATCTTCGCTGTTGCCCAGTGGTTATTGCTTGATTGGGCCCCATTTAAAAAACTTGTACTTAACGGTGTGTTCTTTAAACCTATTGAAACGCCTGAAGGTCTTGTTAATATCGGCACGCTTCCATTGACTGGGCTTACGAAATCGATTGGCGTTTTGACGTCAGTAGCCTGTACTGTTCCAACGTGGTTAGGGCTTTTCTTTTTGCGTGCAGCATTCAGAAATTATACACAAGGACAAATTTTTGTCTTTGAGAATGCAATGTCATATCAAAAATTGGGATGGCTATTTTTCTTAAGTGCGCTATTAATTCAACCACTTGGTGGGCTTGGTATGATTCTTGTTGCAACGCTATCAAATCCACCTGGTCACCGTTATATAAGCCTTAGTTTCGGCACGCCCAATTTAGAGTCGATATTTTGTGGAGTTATCCTTATTATTATTTCTTGGGTTATGATTGAGGGCCATCGCTTGCAATCCGAACAAGAACTCACCGTATAAGGATTAAACCCATGTCTATTATCGTAAATCTTGATGTGATGTTGGCCAAACGTAAAATGAAATTGCAAGACCTAGCAGAGGCCGTCGGCATAACCGCGCAGAATTTATCGGTTCTTAAAACAGGTAAGGCCAAAGCGATTCGTTTTTCAACGTTAGAGGCTATTTGTAAGGAATTAGCCTGTCAACCGGGAGATATTTTAGAGTTTGAAAGTGAATCTATCTAGGCTTAAATAGGAAGAATCCACAAAGGGATCATTAAGTTAATGATTCAAAAATCTCTCCTGTCGTCATCGCGAGGAGTGTAACGACGTGCCGATCGAGCCGCTAGATTGCCGCGCTTCGCTCGCAATGACAATGACTTAATTTAATGGTGCGGGAGGGCTGCCCAAAACACGGGTGAGCTCCTCCATCGTTGTGACCTGGTCTTTTATCAACTGCATTCCATGATCCCATAACGTTGAAAAGTGCCGCTGCGCGCGCAGTCGTGCAAGATCTGATCGATCGCCACCTTTTGTGATGATGTCATTAAATTCCTCATCAAAAGTGAGGTGTTCCATAACAATAGTTCGTCCTTTATACCCATTTACACACGATTTGCATGGTGTTTTTGGATCCCCAAAACATTCCTGGCACAACTTGCGTACAAGTCGTTGTGCAATGACGGCTTGTAAAGATCCGGCCAAAAGTACAGACGACAGCCCCAAATCAATCAGACGCCCTGGCACACCCAGCACATCCTGTGTATGCAATGTGGATAACACTAAATGTCCAGTCAAAACCGCACGCAATGCCATGCTTGCTGTTTCCTCATCGCGAATTTCACCAATCAAAATCACATCTGGGTCTTGTCGCAGCAGTGATCTAATTCCATCACCGTATGTCAACACATGATGATCACGAATTTCTGTTTGACGCACACCTGGCAGTACTGATTCAATTGGTGCTTCAAGCGTCATGACGTTTCGTGTGCTTGTATCGATTGTGGATAGCATTGCATACAGTGTTGTCGTTTTTCCGGCGCCCGTTGGCCCTGTAAGAACGATTAATCCTTGTGGTGCTTTTGTTATACGACGAAGCTCTGCAGCGATATTTGTTGGAAACCCAAGTTCATCAAGCGTCAAGACACGTTTTTCGCGATTGAGAAGGCGTAGAACGACGTTTTCTCCGTATAGCGTTGGATGCGTGCTGACACGAATATCAATATCACGGCTATGTATGGACTTGAGAAAATGCCCACTCTGGGGGCGCCTGGCTTCAGCAATATCAAGATGCGCGCAAACCTTGAGTCGATTCAACATCTGCGGCCATTTCGATGGATGAATCACACATATTGTTTCAAGAACCCCATCAATGCGAAAGCGTACTGTGATGTCGCGCTCGTCTGGCTGAAAGTGAATATCAGAGGCATCACGATGAGTCGCATCATCAATAATATGTTCCAACAATAAAAGCGGCGTATCAGCGCTTTCAACGGTACTTTTAGGTGAGAGTGATAGTAGGTGCGATCGTATTTGTTTTTGATCAGCGTGAAAGAATTCAATGCTGGTTATGTGTGGTTGCGTTTGATTGATATGGTGGCGCAACGTGTCAACTGATTTGATGTCTTCAGGATCATGCATGGCAATTGAAACGTGCGTGTTGTCGCTTCGAAAAGGAAAGGCGCAGTGGTCAGCGCACAGCTGCAATGGTAGGGAAGGCGCATCTTGTCTTAATGTTGCAGGGAAATTTCTCAGGTCAACAAATGGCAGCCCACTATTTTCTGATTTTAACTTTTGAAGTACCATTGGGCACATATAGCCCATTTCTATCAAAATGCTATCAAGTGGTTGGTTCGTTGATTTTTGTTCGCTGAAAGCAACGTTTAGTTGATCCGGTGTGATATAATTTTTAGAAAGAAGCGCTTTTGTTAAAGTCTGTTCTTGATAGGATGATACTTCTTTCAAGACAGTTGCCTTTGGTTTTCTACTCTTGAAACAATTTTACCTAATTTGTGTGAAAAATTCGTAAACCTGAGATAATATTTTTTGAGAAATTCAGAGCTGTATTATTACTTTAAAATCCTATTAGAAAAAAAATCTACTCAGCTCGTGCTTTTTGTCGTACCCCATGGTATAAAAGAACATTCTCATATCTACTTCATATGCATAAAAATAAAATTAAAGGATCCTTATGACTTTCAATGTTTACACTGAATCGCTTGCTTATCACCGTCGCAAACCTTATGGAAAAATAGCAGTAGTCCCAACAAAACCTGTTGATGATCGTGAAGATCTGGCTTTAGCGTACTCTCCTGGTGTTGCAGAGCCATGTATGGTTATTCATAGGGATCCTTCTGAAGCCGCTGAACTTACAGCACGTGGTAATTTGATAGCAGTCATATCAAATGGCACAGCTGTTCTGGGCCTAGGTAATATTGGTGCATTGGCGTCAAAACCAGTTATGGAAGGCAAAGCTGTTCTTTTTAAGAAATTTGCAAATATAGATGTATTTGATATTGAGATTGATGAAACAGATACGGACAAGTTAGTCGAAATTATTGCCTCATTAGAGCCGACATTTGGTGGCATTAACCTTGAAGATATTAAAGCGCCAGAATGCTTTGAAATTGAACGTCGTCTTAAAGAACGAATGAATATCCCCGTCTTTCATGATGATCAGCATGGTACAGCTGTGATTGTAAGCGCTGCTATTATAAATGGTCTAGAGCTCGTCAAGAAATCCATTGGTGATGTCCGTATTGTTACTGCAGGTGCCGGCGCGAGTGCATTGTCATGTCTTGATTTGCTTGTTGAGCTTGGGGCAAAACGTGAAAATATTACGGTATGTGATAGTAAAGGGGTTATTTATAAAGGCCGCCCTGATTTAAGTGAGCCGAGCAAGCTACGATATGCTGTTGATACTGCGCATCGCACATTAAAAGATGCTGTTAATGGTGCTGATATATTTTTAGGCTTGTCTTCTGTACCCAATATTTTGGATGAAGAGATGATTACGTCACTGGCCCCTCGTCCATTAATTATGGGTTTATCGAATCCTGAACCTGAAGTTAATCCTGCACTTGTATTAAAATTACGTAGTGATGCAATTATGGCAACGGGTCGTTCTGATTACCCGAATCAAGTTAACAATGCGCTTTGTTTTCCTTATATATTCCGAGGGGCGCTTGACGTTGGTGCGAGCACGATTAATCAGGAAATGAAAATTGCGTGTGTAAACGCCATTGCTAAACTTGCAAAAGCAGAAAGTTCGGATATCGTTTCGAACGCATACGGTGGAGAAGTGCATCGTTTTGGTCATGACTATATCATTCCAAAACCATTTGATAACCGCTTGTACGTAGATATATCCTTTGCTGTTGCAAAAGCAGCTATGGATACAGGCGTTGCTACACGTCCAATCGCAGATTTACAAGCGTATCAACATGAATTAGAGAGCTTTATCTATAAATCAAGTTCGGTTATGCGTCCTATTTTTAACGCAGCCACACGTCCTGCTAAATCACCTGTACGTCTAGCTATTGCTGAAGGCGAAGATAATCGTGTACTTCAAGCTGTTCAGACGTTGGTTGACCGTGGCATTGGTCGCTGTATTCTCATTGGTAGGCCAGAAGTTATAAGATGGCGCATCGAGAATTTAGGTTTACGTATTAAAATAGGTGTTGATTTTGATATTGTTGATCCAAATAATGACGAACGTTATGGTGATTATTGGCAAACATACCATTCATTGATGGAAAGAAAAGGGATTACACCCGACATTGCCAAAGTTCGTGTGCGTACAAATAATACAATTATAGCAGGTCTAATGGTGCGTCGTGGTGATGCGGATGCGATGCTGTGTGGTGTTATTGGTCGTTATGTCGAGCACTTTAAACATATTCGTCAAATTCTTGGTATGAATAGTGATGCGAAACTATGCGCTGCATTGACAACATTAATTCTTGAAAATGGTCCTTTGTTTTGCTCTGATCCTTATTTGAATGAGGATCCAACAGCGGAGATGTTAACTGAAATAACTAATCTTGCCGTAAAACAAGTTAAGCGTTTTGGATTAACCCCAAAGGTAGCCTTTGTTTCTCATTCAAACTTTGGTACATCAAGGCTTGATTCTGCTGTTAAAATGCGTACTGTTTTAGAACAGATTAAGGAAATGCACCCAGATTTGGAAATTGAAGGCGAAATGCACGCAGATTTAGCCCTTGATGAAGATATTCGCATGCGTTTATTTCCTAATTCGAAATTAAAAGGTTCTGCTAATTTGTTGATTTTCCCTAACATTGAATCGGCCAATATTTCTTATAATATGGTGAGATCCATAACCGGATGCTCAACAATTGGCCCTATTTTGATGGGATTAGCTGGTGTTGCGCATATATTAACGCCATCGTCGTCTGTTCGGTCAATTGTAAATATGGCGGCTTTATCTGTAGCAGAGGCGCGCGAACTCTTAGCTTAAATTACCATCGCTTGTATCTAAATTGAAAATGTATATACTTATATGAAACAAAGAAGGATAATTTAAAACGATGCGCTGTGCTTCATATTGCAATGCTGAACGTTATGACATTGATGAATTAGCAATATTCTTGCGAAAACAAGGTTTGGATCCTAAATTTTACGATAATGTGATTCATATCCACAAAAGACGGGAGTCTAATGAGGATGCAACATTTGATGCGGAAATTTTTATTTTCCCCTATGGTTGTATAAGCATTTGGGGATTAGCAGAAGAAGAGGAGGGGACTTTTATAAATGACATAAAAGCATTTGAAATAGCTCCTCTTTCAATACCAACAATGGATACATCTGTGTATGAGTATGGTGAGACGACTCTCATCAACGAAGAAGAAGATGAAATGATCTTGGAATCGACAGATGATCTTATCAAGTTATCTTTATCGCATGGCTTGACTCAATCTGTGAAATTAGAAGCGTTTGAACAAAGCATCGTTAATACAATTCAAAAAACGCACCATTTACCGGATGAACTTGCACAAACTGGCAAGATATCAATGTCACGTAAGAAATTATCACAAAAGATTGGTGCTTTGTTTGCTGAGCGTAATTCAATAAATTTACATTGTGATGTCTTGGATACTCCGGAATTCTTCTGGCGTCGCCCTCGATATGAGTCGTATTATCATTTGGCTTCTGAGTATATGGACATTAAGCAACGTCTTGATATATTAAACAAACGTCTTGATGTTATTCATGAGTTATATGACATTTTATCAAACGAATTGAAACACGCTCACTCTTCTCGACTCGAGTGGATCATTATTCTTTTGATCGTCATGGAAGTTGTGATGATGTTAGCAAAAGATGTGTTTAAACTGTTACATTAATATTGTTTATGATTACGGAATGGCTAACGATTACTGTAATTGCGGGGCTTGGCATTATTAGCCCTGGTCCTGGCTTTGCTGTTGCCTTTAGAAATAGCGTAACGTATGGCAGAAACGTTGGTTTAGGCACTGCTTTCGGAATTGCCTGCGGTGATCTTGTACACGTACTTGTTAATTTGCTTGGTATTGCGGCACTGTTAATATGCTATCCCAAAATTGCTTTTATGTTACAAGTCTGTGGCGGCTTATACCTTTTATATTTAGGCTCTAAAGGCTTGTTTTCAAAGGGTTTTGATGTTTCAGCGTAAAAATATCAAATAGGTAGATCAGGTTTTTCTGGTTTTGCAGAAGGACTTTTGATAACGGTATCAAATCCCAAAGCTCTTCTTTTTTGGCTGGGCCTTTTTTCTGTTATTATTCCCCCAACGACGTCAATACTAATGCGTTTAAGCATTGGAGGATAGGTTTTTATTTTATCATCGTCCTGGTTTGTTCTTGTTGCGCTATGTGTCACGCAAAAGGCATTTAATGATTTTATAACAAGACATATGCAAAAAATTGAGCGCGCTCTTAGTGTTTACTAATCGCGATTTCTTTAAAGATCCTTATATCAATAGATACACGTTTTCTATTGGGTATGATTGGGTAAAATCAGCCAATCTCACGCCTCTTAGTTCTACACATCATAGTAAATACGATTGCTTAATATAATTAAGTGATCATCCCAGCTCTAGACCAAAGTATGTAGAATTGCTTAATATAATTGGAGCGCCGTCACCAGAAACTGCATTTAACGCAGAGCCGCTTGCAAATGTGATGTCGCCAGTTCCACCAGAGCTTGACGAAGTCACGGTGAGCGTGCCAGCAAAAACAGTTGTGCCACCAGCATATGTGTTGCTTCCGGATAAAGTCGCGCCTGCGCCCTGGATACTTAAAGCCATCACATTACCACCGTCGGTAAGATTACCGCTTAAATTCATTGAACCTGATGTGGAATTAAGTGTTAATGTTGCCGTTCCTGTTGAATTGGTGATGTTTTGTGAAAAGATTGCTGAATCAGAGTCGGTTAGGGTTAAGCTAACACCACACAAGTCGGCTATTGTATTTATGGTTACAGTCTTAGTGTCGACGCATCCATAGATTGTATCTGTCACGGTATAGGTGAATGAATCGTCACTAAAATAGAGCGGGTTATTTGTATAGGTAAAACTTCCATCCAGGGGGGAAATAGTTACTGTTCCATAGGATGGGTCTATTGTCACAGCGTATGAATAAGTTCCTGAACCATTTTGAAACGCAGCAAGCGTTCCTAAAACGCTTTGCTTATACGGAACGGTTACTGTTGAATCTCCCCCTATTGTATAGGTATTCGTCAAAGTCACTGTGCCAACAGCGCTTACCAAACCATTCACATCATAAGCTCTATAATTAAAAATATCTTGGTCGCCTGGGGCTGGGACACTCGTTGGAGTGTATCTAAAATTAACACCACTTATTATGCTAGCCGTTCCATAAGTGCCAGCAGTGCTGCTTAGTTGATAAATATAAGGCCCAGTGCCACCTGATGCCACGCCAGAAAATGTACCAGTAAATGTCTTTATTCCAGTTGAAAAATCAAAACCTTTAACAATAGCACTGTTAACCGTTATTGGAGTCGCTATATTGATCGTGATATTTTCTGATAATGTATTCGCTGCCAGCCCAGATGGATCGGTGATTTGATAGGTGAATGTTTCGGTGGCACTTGATCCAGTTGGAGTGTAGGTAAATGTACCATCTCCATTGACAGCCAACGTTCCATTTGGAAGGTTATATGACGCAGATTGTCCGTAGCTAATAGGAGTCTCCGTAACGCTACCATAAAGAATTGTTACCGTATAATTTGCAGTTCCAGCGCCGCCACTGGGTACACTTAAACTTTCTGATGTTAGCGGCGTATTGTAGTCCGTATAGAATGTGGTCGTAGGTGCTGACGTTTCCCAGACTAACGTTGGTGTAATGGTGCCAGTTAACGGATAAGACCCCATCGTTAATGTGCCACCGGTTATTGTGAGTGTCTTTCCATTAAGAGCAATCGCACCTGCAGTGCTAGCAGAATCTCCTGGATTAGTGCCTACGGTTATAGTGCTATTCGCCGAAAGTGATATGTTTTGCGTGCTCGAAAAGGAAGTGCTATTAGCAACAGACAATACTCCGCCAGAAAGATCGATTGTGTTAGCACTTATCGCGGAAGCGTTTGGAATGCTAAGAGTCGCACCTGAATTGATTTTTGTTGTTCCTGTATAGGCGTTCGCGCCAGATAAAGTTAACGTTTCAGATCCGCCAACAACTAAATCACCAATAGTGCCATCTATTGTGCCTCCAAAATTACTATTAGCAGTTGCCGTAAGTGTCAGTGTTGGACTACTCCCGGTACTGCTTGTAAATAGGCCATTGGCTCCACTTGAATCAATCGCGACTGTTCGATTAGAACCAGCCATATCATAGGTGCCCAAAACAGCCACTCTGGAGGACGAAGAGATATCCCCAACAAGTGTTGCACTAGTGTCAATGCTTGTCGTGCCAGTGTAGGTATTATTGGCTCCGCCTAACGTTAATGTGCTGCTTCCTGTAACGCTTAGGTTAACCGTGCCACCTGTATTTCCATCTGCAATGATACCATTAATGGTTTGGGGTGCAGAAGCCAGTGTATTAGGATTTGTAAGTGTAACCGTTAATGTTGGTGTTCCACTGGCTGCTGTAAATCCATTAACACCTGTTATGCCATGAATAGTCGTTGTGCTGCCGAAATAATTTGCGCCAAAGTTGGCAAAATCAACATCTGTTAGGGTAATTCCCCCAGATGGTATGGCTGACGGTGGGCAAACGTGGATGTTCGTGATTTGTCCACCGCCTACTGGGTATGGCCACCTTATATCGCCGCCCGAGCCAATACCAAAATCAGAATCACCTGTGAAAAATCGTAGATCCTGAAAACCACACGTTACTATATCGTTACCATTAAACGTGCCAGAGGGTGTGTATGTTATTGTTGTTGCCGGGTCACCAGATACAGCTCCCTGTGACGCGCTAAGGGAAAGACCGCTGATGGTAGGCAGACCAGTTGCGATACCGAAATAGCTAGAAGTAGTGACAACATTGGGGAGGGCGCCTAGATTAGCAGTTGTCATGTCACCATATGAAAAATATAAATCAGTGGGTATATAATTAGGATAATCACCAAGTGTAACACCATTATAAAGTCCGACAAAACCAGAAAAGTTTAAATAATCTATACCTAAATAAACTTTCTTTGTGGAGCTTGGGTATACAAATTCTAATGTTGAATCGCCGATATTCAAATTCCCTGACGATGCGCCAAGCGCGCTGGCAAAACTAACATCAGACCCATTTACATCCAATGTAGACGTCGTGCTATCCGCCAATGTTAACATCGTAGCAGAAAAATTATTCCCATTGTTTCGTAAATATCCACCAGATAAGGTGATGTTTGTCGGAACAGTGGCCCCACTTCCAAATTGAATCTTGCCAGATTTCACGAGTGTGGTCCCGGTGTAGGTGTTTGTACCTGCTAAAATTTGCGTAAACGATCCTGCATCTATAACCAGGTTCGTTGGATTAGTTCCATCCGTAATAGCGCCCGAAAATGAAGCATCTGCTGTGTTTGTTAATTTGATCGTACCAGAACCGCCATTATTTGTGATCGTACCAGTACCAGTTAAATTTGTAAGACTTTTTACTGAGCCGTAAATATCATACGTGCCATTAACGGTAACACTTGCAACACTGGATATATCACCAATAACACTTCCTCCAGTTCCGCCAAGTGTTAATGCGCCTGGTCCTAGCACTCCTCCACTTAAATTCAATACGTATCCGTTTGGATCAATCGTCCCGCCGTTGGAATCAACATAGATTAGATTTGCGATATCACAATCTGCACCAGCCTGAAGGGCGCCACCATCCAAAACAATTGCGTTTGTGCCAAATGTAGATGATGGATTTGTCACGGTTGTTGTGATGCCATTTGTCAGTATGTTTGATATTATGGCAGCATTTGTAGCAGCCATTCCACTATACGTAACAGCTGTGCCTGGTGCATAAGCAACAGTCCATGTATTATCTGGCAGAGTAACACTGCCACCGCCAACAATAGTGAGTGGATATGCCTGAGGAAGAGTCATCGAGCACCCAGACAAATCTATCGTATTACCCATTGTGTCGATAATGGCATTATTCCCAGACACAGTTATATTTGACGGCGTTGGAATCGCACTGGCTGAGGTTGCTTGGAGTATACCACCAGTAAAAATGAGGCCGCCTGACCCAATACTACTGCCGGGAGGAATATTAAGAATACCTGAATTAAGTGTTGTTGTACCTGTGTAGGTGTTTGTGCCTGCTAATGTTTGTGTATATAACCCTGCTTTTATAACCAGGTTGGTTCCCATTTGTGTGCTGTTTGGGCTGGCTCCATCTTGAATAGTGCCGCTAAACGTTGAGTTTGCTGTGTTCGTCAATGAAATATTAGCATTAGTAGTTCCACCACCAGCAGTGCCATTGCCATTGTTTGTGATCGTGCCAAAACCACTTAAATTTGTAAGGCTTTTTCCTGAACCGCCAATATCATACGTGCCATTAAGTGTAACACTTGCAGCATTTTTCACGTTACCAACAACCGTTCCGCTGGCGATTGTTAGGTTGCCTGTGTAAGATAACCCTGAACCTGGAAATGAATAAGCGCTACCACTGCCGCCTGCACCTAAAATAAATTTCCCACCTGCGCTGGTATCTTGTAATGTTAAGCTGCCTGACCCCGTTAAATTGGAATCGGAATTACTGCTAAATTTTAATATATTCCCGTTTGCATCAATTGTGCCGCCATTAACAGTTATGCCATTAGATAATACTGCCCCATCTGCTTGCAACGTACCGCCGTTAAGAGTAATTGCACCTGATATAGTACTGGTTAATACCGTTTGTCCTGATTCTATTGTCGTTCCAAACACAGGCACCGCACCCAATACAACAACGAAAACAAACGCGGCTAAGAATGCACAGGTTGCTTTTGTGTGCTGCCATGCGTTTAGACGCACGTAAAAATTCGTTATGAATATTTTTTTGAACATGTAAGAATTGATACACTGCAAACAATAATATTTACAATTATGTAATGTTATTTGTTAATATTTAGTGAATATTGAATGTAGTTTTGCTAGAGAAGCGAGTAAGTACAATTGCGAATATGTCAAATTCAAACATGGTCTAACATTAAGCCAAGCTACCCGGAACGATCGTTATCCTCGGACTTGATCCGAGGATCTCTGCCCTTGGAGAGAAAGATAGTTGGTTTTATTATTCGTTAATATTTGCCTTTAAGACAGTATAGATCCTCGGATCGAGTCCGAGGATGACGCCAGGGTGTGTGTTTGTAAGAGTGAGGGGTGGAAAATTTATATGTGATCAAGCACAACATGTAAAAATTTTAAGAGTAAATTTCAAGAATGCTTGACAAGGGTATCAAAGCCGTTTATATTTTATTTGCATTTTTTATAAAAATTAGTTAAAATTTTATACATATAACATAAACATGGTTTTATGTGTTTTGTCGCAGTGTTTTTACAAATGAAACATACTATTTTCGAAAATGAAATATTATGTTTGTGAAACGAAGATCAGCATCAAAGCATGTATACTTTTTTTATGCGTTCTTTTTCTTATCGATTCTCTCTTTTAATAAGGATTGTAGTGCTGGCAGCATTCAAATCAACGTTCCTGGACCTGCACCGCTTGTACTTCCAAACCAGAATGATGGTTCAAACCCTGGGGCAACAATTGAAAAAACAGGTGCGGGTGATTTAATTACGTTAAACTCTACCTATACAGGGCCAACCAACATTTCTGCAGGCCGCTGGTTTGCTATGGGCCCACTTGGGGTAAATCCGTCAACACCCATTACCATTGCCTCTGGGGGATCCTTAATTGGAAGTGGACCAGTGACCGGTGCCATCGTCAATAATGGCACCATAGGCGCAATGGGAACCGTTGACTATTCAGATCGGAAAAAAAACATTGGTACATTAAATATCACAGGTTCCTATTCGGCAAATTCAGGTTCATCCCAAATCGTTGAACTCAGAAGCAATAGGGATCTTTCTGATAATTCACGAGTACCTAAGTCTGATTTGATCAATGTATCCGCCGATGCAACCATTACAGGAAATCATACCTTTTCTTTATTGCTAGATGCAGGTATATACAAAGCAAACACTGTCACAGATTACGTTATTTTACAAACGACCGGAACACTTACAACAACAGGTTCAACATTCTATCTGAATCAAGCAACCAATACTGGATTAACGGTTACTGTTGGCGTGTTAAGCGCCCCTGGACAGCCCAATGATGGTAAGAAAATCATCCTGAAACTAACCGTTGGTGGCAGCGATGTTGTTGTTAACGCTGACCAAACGGAAAGTGATCCAGGTAGAACAACAACTGAAATCACCGTAAGGCCCATTACCATTAATCCAGGTGAAATTCTTACTGAAAACATTTCTGCAGAAGATGTGACGATTGCCGCTGTTATCGAACAAGTTGAACTTACCAATCTTGTCTTTAATACCAACGCAGCTTTCAATGACCCAGCGCCAACAGCTGTGGCGGATACCTTTCGGTTTAAATTTTCCCCAACATCAGCCCCAACCGCATCTAATAGCAAAGGCGCAATGGAATCACTGCTCACCGCTATCTCAAAAAATGGACCGGTGAGTTATGAACGTAATCAAACCCGGTTGTGGATTACCCCGTATGCTAACCGTGCACGCGTCAGGAAAACAAATAATGATTCTGGGAACCAAGGTTGGTCAGGTGGTTCGCTCATCGGTATTGAACAACGTGGTAAAAAAAATATTTGGTCGATTGGAATAGTAACAGGCCTGATGGCATCAAGGTCGTATGTGATTGGCAAGCCTAATAACTTTTCTAAAGCGAACGGTATGCTTTTGGGGGCGTTTAACACATTAAAATATACAGATAACAAAAAGGGCGGCAACTTTGGTCATGAATTATTGATTAGCCGCACAGTAACATCGGTTAATGCACAGCGTGATGGCGTTGATGCAAAAGATAAAGTGACGCCGTTTTATGCGCTGTCTGCCTATAAGACGACAACTGATGTGGGCAATGCGCAATTGAATTATTTGTTTGATGTCATTAAAAAATCCGTGACATGCCGTTTAAACACCGGAATGACCTATGTTAATACAAATTATGGCGCCTATCGTGAGAAAGGTGCTGGAACAAATGGAATAAATAAATCGAGCAGTTCAACGAAATCACTTGAATGGTACAATGGTATTGGTATTCGAAAGATCTGGAATCATGAAAAAATCACGATTCGAACAACGTTTGTGTATGAATATGGTTATAACGTGAAAAATTCTGGCAGTGTAGCGACAACGACAACGCAATCAGTTTCACCAACAACATTTACAACGCCTCCAGGGCCACGGCAAAACAAGCATTATATTCAGTTGAATGGATCCTATCTTGATCGCGGAACGGGGTTAAAGTTCATTGCAAGCTATTCAGGGGCGCTTTATAAAAATGTAACGAATCATACGGGTATGCTTAAGGTTGAATATCGATTTTAAACGGGCAGGGGCCTATCAAAATTCGTAGAGTACTAAAAACCAATGTAGAACTTTGTATGAACTTTATTGGATGCAATCGGATATAATTAATTAATCAAACTTATTCGTTCTTGGAAAGCCAATAGGCGCCAACCGTCCAGCTGCAGCACGTTTTCCAATCCATAAACGCAAATCTTTCTGATGATATTCTTTTTCAGCACGTTTCCAACGAAGACCTTCTTCGAGTGTGATTGTCTTAATATCGGAAATTCCACCATCTTTGTACTTCTGGAATGTGACACCTTTACCGCGTGCCATTTCTGGTAAATCGCCGATTGGGAAGAATAACAGCTTACGATTTTCACCTATGATAGCGACGTGATCGCCCGTAACTGGGATACATGCAAATGGCTTTTCTTTGTCTTCTAATGTTAGTACTTGCTTTCCACCTTTTGTTTGCGCAAGAATTTCATCTGCTTTTACGACAAAACCACGTGAACTGCTCGATACCAGAATGAACTTTTGCTCTTGCCCAGGTGTAATAATAAATGCATTGACGAAATCGTCGGTATTTTCAAGTTCAATCATCATGCGTATGGGGTCGCCATGGCCGCGCGTGCGTGTGATTTTATCGATACCAATTGTGAAAAATCGACCATTTGTTGCAAGCAATAAAAGCTTATCTGTGGTGCTTGCATTAATAACGTAACGTTCTTCGTCACCATCTTTATATTTTAGATCTAATGCATTATGCCCTTTGATGGTTCTAATCCAATTCTTGGCAGATAAAACAACAGTTACATCTTCTTTTTCAATTGCATCTTCAAACGGAATAATTATGACATCAGGTGCGCTTGACAAATCAGTTCGGCGTTTGCCAATAACGGTATCCTTACCAAATTTCTTTTTTAATTCTTTCATGTCTTTGGTGATGAAAGCACGTTTTTTCTTTGGATCAGCAAGCAGAGCTTCTAACTGCCCCTGTTCCGTTGTTAAGTCGTCAAATTCCTTGCGAATTTCAATTTCTTGAATTTTGCGAAGTGCACGCAAACGCATATTTAATATAGCTTCAGCTTGCGTTTCATTTAAGTCAAAACGCGCCATCATGACCGCTTTGGGGTCGTCTTCTTCACGAATGATTTGTATGATTTCATCTAAGTTTAAGTAAACAATCAAAAGTCCTTTTAATATCTCAAGGCGGTTTAGAATTTGCATTAAACGATGTTGTGTACGACGTTCTAAGACTACTAAACGATGATCGAGGAATGCCTGCAGGACTTCCTTAATATTCATAACGCGTGGCACTGTATTCGCATCTAAAACGTTAAGATTAAGTGGAATTCGTACTTCAAGATCTGTGCTGCGGAAAAGTGACTCCATTAAAACAAGCGGATCAACATTGCGATTTTTAGGGAGAATCGCGATGCGTAATTCATCTGTTGATTCATCTTGGATATCATCAAGGAGAGGTAATTTCTTATCCATTAATAGTGTGGCAATGCGCTCTATAAGCTTTGATTTTTCAACCATGTATGGGATTTCTGTGATGACAATTCGATATTGGCCACCTTTTAAATCCTCGGTTTCGAAACGTGCGCGTAAACGGAAACTGCCACGACCCGTTTCGTAAGCCTTTAAGATTGTTGCAGGATCTTCAATCAAGATGCCGCCTGTTGGAAAATCAGGCCCAGGAATTAAATTAACGAGATCCTCTATTGTTGCAGAAGGATTTGTAAGGAGCAATAACAGGCCATCGCATAGTTCATCTAAGTTATGGGGTGGAATTGATGTTGCCATACCAACAGCAATACCTGTTGAACCATTTGCAAGTAGATTTGGAAAGGTAGCAGGGAATACCATCGGCTCTTCTTGCTCGCCATCATACGTTGATCTGAAATCAACAGAGTTTTCATCCAGCCCATCCATAAGCTCCATCGCAAGGGGGGTAAGCCTGGCTTCTGTATAACGCATTGCTGCTGCAGAGTCACCATCGATATTGCCAAAGTTTCCTTGTCCATCAATAAGTGGATAACGTACAGAAAAATCTTGTGCTAAGCGAACAAGCGCCCCATAAATAGCGGCATCACCATGTGGGTGGAATTTACCCATAACGTCACCAACGACACGCGCGCACTTTTTGAATCCCGATTGAGGATTCAAGCGAAGTTGTTGCATAGCAAATATTAAGCGGCGGTGGACGGGTTTAAGGCCATCACGTACATCAGGTAGAGAGCGTGACATAATCGTCGATAAAGCATACGCTAAATAACGTTCACTTAAGGCTTTTTCAAAATCAATATTGACGACATTATCAATTTTAGCAGACGACATGTGGGGACTCTCCTTATTTCAATTAGAATCTAGCATAAAAAGAATCAAGAATCAGGTTTTTTTTATAGGTAAGATGAAATGTAATTGATTTGAACAACTACGAAAGTTTTATATTTATTTATTTTTATAAGTGAATTTTGAATATAAAAATTAATTAACGGTTTGTTTTCCACATTAACAAAATATTAATTCTATAGTGCTATATTAATTACATAAAACAAAATGAAATTATTTTATGGAATTCGTAAATTCACTATCATACCAATCCGAGCTGACCTTCATTCGCAATACAATGAAGTTGCCGCTGCTTGATCGTGAAGAGGAATACGCTTTAACGTGTGCTTGGCATTATGAAAAAGACGAAAAAGCCTTGGCAAAACTCATTTCATCATACGGTAAGTTAGTTGTAGGTATAGCAACTCGATTTCGGCATTATGGGTTGTCACTTAGTGATCTCATACAAGAGGGGAATCTAGGACTTCTTCATGCAGCGCAGCGATTTGACCCGCAGCGTGATGTTCGATTCTCAACCTATGCAAAGTGGTGGATACGTGCTTTTATTCAAGATTATGTACTACGTAATTGGTCTATTGTCCGCACAGGATCTACTACATCTCAAAAAATGCTCTTCTTTAATTTAAAGCGTTTAAAGAGCCAATTGGAACATTTATCAACAGACCTTATGTCGTACGAGCAACATGAAGAAATTGCAAATATGCTGCATGTATCACTCAATGATGTAGCAGAGATGGAGCAACGTTTATTACATCATGATTTTTCACTGAGTATAACAGCTATAAATTCAGATGAAGAGTGGATTAGTCTGCTACAAGATGAACGTATGAACCCTGAAGAAGAAAATAGCTATAACAGAGATGAAGCAGTGCGCCACAAGTGGATTGATCAAGCAATGGAAGTCTTGAATCCACGTGAAGTTTACATAATATTAAAACGACGCTTGCAAGATCCACAGGAAACACTAGAAGCAATTGGTAAGACGCTTGGCATAACCAAAGAGCGTGTAAGGCAATTAGAAGTTCGTGCATTACGTAAAATGAAGCATTACTTCCTTAGTTACGCGAATGAAGCTAAGCAATCAATTTGTCTTTAGGGACTTCTCGCTGCCGGGCATTGAATTTCCAATTTATCTTTATAAAAAAGAATAGTATTTTGAAAAAAAATAATGTATAAATAAAACTTAAA
>CAIOTO010000058.1 GCA_903861255.1 uncultured Alphaproteobacteria bacterium
ACAACGTGCTATTGATCTTTCTATTCCTCTCAACACAACTATCACTAATTGGGGAAAAATATGCAGATCTTTGTCTGAGGCCTCCCGTAAAAGAAAACCTCAAATGGAAAAATATCACTCCTTAGGTTAGCGCTTATGGGTGTAACCCCAAGGTCAATAACTTTTTTGAAAATATTTTACACCCACTACAGTCATCACGAGTTTACGTAGCAAACGTGATGATCCAGACGATATTTTCTGGATGGCAACGCCAGTAAGCTGGCTCGCCATGACGACAGCTCTCGCAAAATGATCCAAAAAAGCAAAAGAATTTAGATTTTTTTCGCAATTTCAATGGCTGTCTTGGTAATGCGCTTAATAACAGATGTTAAAATAGGATATGTGGCGGCTAAATCAACGCCAGATTCAGCATTTGCAACATCATGATGTTCACATTCTTCTTTGTGACATTTGGTAACAAGGTCGTTAAGTTCAGTGTCGTTAGAAAAGGTAAGTACATTCATTTGTTCTTTATAATGTGTATCAATCACCGTTTCCACAGCCGCCGTACACGCATGCGCCACGTTACGACCCATCGCTGCCGTCAGCGCCCCCATCATGAACCCGCCCACATACCAAACAGGTTGCAGCATAGATGGGCGCACACGACGTTCAATGATCATGCGCTGGAATGCCTCAAGGTGCTCTTGCTCTTGTTCTGCCATGTGCTTAATCGTTGGATCATTGCCTAATACAAACAACTGCCCTGCATAAATACGGGTTGCGCCATATTCACCGGCGTGGTTAACGCGGATCATTTCATCGTTTTTATCATGTAAAGTCACGAATCACCATTAAGCTTAAACAAATCATCCAATGTTGACGTAAACACAGGAACATAAGCCTTGATACGCTCATACACTTCATGCGCTAATTTTTCGTCATATGTATGCGACGTTAAATTTCGATCTTTCAGCATAGAAAGCCATTGTTCTTCATCATCAATTAAATAACCTTTAAACGCCTCACGCAAAACATCTTTTGGATACTGAACCTCAACGCCTTTGCTCTCTAATATCACCTTTAGCAACTTCCAAAAAAGCTCAATCGTAAATTCAAAACGTTGAATGGTTGCATCGATAATAATCTCATCATCTTGCATTGGTTTTTGCGCGACAACCTCTAACGCCGACAATGCTTTTTGCACTTTGCTGAAAGCCAGTTCGATTTTAATGTTTCTGCTAGCATTATCTTTCATAAAGCTTAATTCCTTCGCGCCCAATCGCCTGTTTAATCGCGGAATCCTCACTTATTTCATCCAACCGCAAGCAATCAATTTTAAGCAACGTATCTGCCTCGTCAATAATATCAAGAATATGCAGCCAATTTTTAGCCGTCGCTGTTGGACAATAAAGCGCAAGATCAATATCAGCTCTATCCTGATTATCACCACGCGCACGTGACCCAAACAACCAAATTTGTTCAACAAATGCCTGCCGTGTTAATTCATTATAGAATGCGTAATCGGTAATTTTCATGTGTTGATTTTTATTATAATATCTAAAACATAATGCCATTAAATACTATGAGTAACAACGTTTTCGACAAAAATGAGCTGCACCCAAGAAACCTAACATCCCCAAGTACAGCACAAACGTCCAAATCGTTGCGGACACACCAAGGATGCGCCAATTAACTTCATCGCAGCGAACAATCGTTGTGGGTTGCTGCTTCATTTTTGCACGGAATGCTTTGATTTGATCGGCCTGTGACGCCTTTGCATCAACAGCAGGCGCTGTTGTACTGCATGCATCAGGGCCTTTCCACCAATGTTGCTCAACACCTATGTGGTACCCACCGATTGAAAAACCTGTCAGAACAATAAGCGCATAAACCCAAGTAAACGCGGGGGCTTTTGCAACAAAACCAATAGCTGTTGCACCTATGAGCGCCATCATCACATAACGTTGATACGTACATAGAACACACGGCTTCACCCCCCAAAAATGCTCAGCGGCAAACGCAAAGACAAGCGAAAAAAATGCCGCTGCAAATAAGGCAACAGTAATACCCCTTGGGGTCGTAATACAATTAAAAGTCTTTTTAAAGCAATGTGTAGTCGTCATCCTGTAATCAATTTTATTAAAATGAACCCACCTACAATTAGAGCAAAAGATGCCATCAAACACCAGCCCAAATAACGATCCATTAATTGTTTTGCAAGCGCCCCGAATTTCCACAACAAACCTGCTAACAAAAAGAAACGAAATGATCGTGCAATCACAGACGCCCCAATAAATGACCAGAACGGATAATTTGCCATACCACTGGCGATCGTCACAATTTTATAAGGCACCGGCGTTAAGCCTTTAAGGACAATAATCCAAAAGCCCCATTCGTTATAACCTTGGTGAAATTTTTCAGCACCTGCTTGCAAATGATATAGCTCAATCAGCCATTGTCCAACCGTTGCATACAATGCCGACCCAATGAAATAACCTAGAGCACCGCCAAGTACCGATGCTATCGTCCCCCAAAAGGCCAAACGCCACGCAAGACTGCGGTTCGCCACAACCATAGGTATCATCATCAAATCTGGCGGCAATGGAAAGAATGAACTTTCCGCGAATGCTACACCTAGAAAAATCCAAAAAGCCTTTGGTGAATTCGCATTATCCAATGTCTTATTATAAAGACGATAAAGCCATCCTTGTTTCTTTTTTGGTGATATATGCCCTTCACAGGGAATAGCTGGAATCGTCATTAATCATCCCCCATCTTAAGGGCAGCAATAAATGCACTTTGTGGAATTTCGACGTTACCAAATTGACGCATACGCTTTTTACCGGCTTTTTGTTTATCAAGCAACTTACGCTTACGGCTAATATCGCCGCCATAACACTTCGCTGTCACGTCTTTACTCATGGCTGAAATATTTTCACGTGCAATAATTTTTCCACCAATGGCCGCTTGCACAGCAATTTTAAACAACTGTTTCGGAATCAAATCTTTCAAGCGCACACACAAGCTTCGGCCACGCGTTTCAGCTTGCCCTCTGTGAAGAATCATCGCCAATGCATCAACAGGCTCAGCATTCACTAGGATATTAACCTTAACCAAATCACCTTCGCGATATTCATCCACCTGGTAGTCAAACGATGCATAGCCGCGGCTAACGGATTTCAAACGATCATAAAAATCAAATACAACTTCGTTAAGCGGCAATTTGTAAATCGCCATCGCACGGTTACCAACATATGTTAGATCGATTTGTTCACCACGTCGTTCAGTACATAACGTTAGGATTGACCCTAAATAATCGTCAGGCACCATAATTGTCGCGCGAATCCATGGCTCTTCAATTTTTTCAATTTTCATCACATCCGGCATATCAGCTGGATTATGCAATTCAATCATCGTCCCATTTGTCATGTGCATACGATACACAACGCTTGGCGCCGTTGTAATTAAATCCAGATTAAATTCACGTTCCAAACGTTCTTGAATGATCTCAAGATGGAGAAGCCCCAAAAATCCACAGCGAAAACCATATCCCAATGCTGTCGAACTTTCAGCCTCGAAATGGAAACTTGCATCGTTTAAATGAAGCTTTGCAAGGCAATCACGAAGACGTTCAAACTCCGCCGCATCGCTCGGGAACAATCCGCAAAACACAACTGGAACCGATGGTTTAAATCCTGTCAAAGCGGCCTCTGTCGGACGTCGTTCTTCCGTAATGGTATCACCCACATTGCAATCAGCCACGTGCTTAATACTGGCTGTAAAAAAACCAACCTCACCTGGATAAAGCGCAGGCACAATCGTTTGCTTTGGCGTAAAATAACCAACACGATCCACTTCATGCGTGGAACCACTGTTCATCATACGTATTTTCTGACCGGCCTTTAAAGTGCCTTCCATAATACGAACAAGAATGATAACACCCAAATAGGCATCGTACCAGCTATCAACCAACAACGCTTTTAGTGGGCGATTTTTTGTATCATCACCAAATTCTGATTTAGGTGCTGGCAGACGCTTTACGATCGCCTCGAGCACATCTGGAATACCAAGCCCAGTCTTAGCTGAAATATGCACGGCTTCTGACGCATCAATGCCGATTACTTCTTCAATCTGAGCAATCACACGTTCTGGTTCTGCCGCTGGCAAATCAATTTTATTCAGAATTGTTACGATTTCATGGTTGTTATCAATGGCTTGATACACGTTAGCAAGCGTTTGTGCCTCGACCCCTTGACTGGCATCAACGACTAAAAGGGAACCCTCACACGCAGCCAGTGAACGGCTAACTTCGTACGCAAAGTCAACATGTCCTGGCGTATCCATCAAGTTCAAGTAATATGTCTCGCCATCCTTTGCCTTATACGTTAAACGTACCGTTTGCGCCTTAATCGTAATACCACGTTCACGTTCGATGTCCATCGAATCAAGAACTTGTTCTTTCATTTCGCGGTTTTCAAGACCGCCGCAAAATTGAATGAGACGGTCGGCAAGCGTTGATTTTCCGTGGTCAATGTGGGCAACGATCGAGAAGTTTCTAATGTTTTTCATAGAGTTTATACTTTATCAATTCTGATTATGTGGAAATAAAAATGTCACCCTTAAAGATAGCGGAGACACCCCTGAGTTTCAATGAAATTCAGAAAAACATTAAAAGCATTGGCCAAACATTAAGCAGTCGCTATTCATTTTTGCATGCCTTGCTTTATTTTTAGAAGACGTTGGGTGATTGTATAATCATCGTCTTCATCACTTAATCCTGATGCTAATTTTTCCAAGGTAAGTCCTGTTGACGTTTCAAAATTTAATAATGCTGGATTCTCGACAATCAGCTCCATCACTAAATCTTCATGCCTTAATAAGCCATAAAAAAGAGGCCAACCTGTCTCATCAAGTTCACCAAGAATTGCTATATGATGATGCGCTAGTTTTTTCACTTTATCTTTCGAAAAACAAGAAAAAGCTGTCTGTAGAAAATCCCTACCAGGCTCTCTTATGCCAAACACATCAAAGGCTTCATTAAAAATCCAATAAGAATCCTCTTTTTCATATTCTCTGTACAAAACGTTCGCTAATTGGTTTTGTGTCATTTGTTTTAACACATCGGCACAACCCGCCCATTTCAATATTTCGATGATTGTTTTTTGTTGGGAGCTTCTTATTACACTCACTATAAAGGGCTCGTAACTTTCAAAAGATCCGTTTTTACCAATAGGCTTTAAAACCGCCTTTGCTCTCTTTTCTATTGCGACATCTTTAAAAATTAAGTTAAGAAAGCGCTGTGCATGAGGTGCGTATTCATCTCTAAAAATACTTGAAAAGAAATTACAGCTAAACAATGAAAAATCAATGTCGTCGATGTCAAACACATGCGATAAAAATGTTTCAGGACTATTTCTAAATTCTTTTTCGAGCTGATCTCTCAGCACATTATGCCGCACTTTTCGTTGCCTTTTCTCTTCAGACTGTATACGTACTTTTTGTTTTATTTCAGCACCAAAATCTGTTATTTCCAGATCAGGATCAGGAAGATTCGTCATTGCTTGTTTTAATCCCATATAGCTTTGACTTTGTAAAGCACTTGCTAATTGGGCTTCCCATGTTTCACGTATTTGTTTCCTTTGTTCAGCACGCACAGGCACTCTTGTTTGAAATTCTTGATAGAAAGAAGGCGCCAATTCCGCATAATACTCTGGCACATCACAAAAGAGTGGGATAGTATTTAACGTTTCATTAAACAATAATCCTTTCGAACGAGCCTCGTATAAAGAACCGAACCAATTATCCCTTTCCTTTACCAATTGCCAGTGTTTAGTCATAGCAATATCGTATGGCCTTTCAATTTTGTAGTATTCATAAAGTCCCACTGGAGATTCTGCAAGCGTTTTCTCGATTTCAAAATAATTATCGCTTTCCAATGCGCTTTCCATTTGTCGCACCCAATTTTGTGCTTCTTCACCTTTGAATGGATTGATGTCGTGTGAATTTTCGATCAAACCATGAATAGATCCACGTTGTAGCTTAAAAAATATATATAGGTCCGGTGAAATCAATGATTCAAGTGAAATACCTTGGTCTCTTATAAAGTTATCACATGGCTGAACAAAATAATGTCCATAAGGACTACGACCTTTTCTGTATTCAGTAAACATATGATCAAGTAATGTTAGCCCTTTTGCATTCCTGATATTAAGAAAGTTTAGATTACGTTTTAAATAATCAAAATCATCTTCTGAAAAAGCTTGCAAATAAGGAAAATTAAATAAGATTGGATTCCCTGTCATAGGGTTAATAGTTGCGCAATTTAAACCATTTTTAAAAAAGAATTTAAGAAACTTCGTTAAGTCATCTTGTTTTTCTTTCAGAGTTTTTTCAAAACACCTTAGTGTAATCGTTGCAGCGCTCTCTACTGTTAAAATATCTGCTCTTATCAACGTCTCCAGCGTCTCTAATGTGCGCATATCATCATAATATGGAACTATTAATTTCTCGGCTACATCTTCATCTGTATAAGGTCTTATCCGTGTATGCACATTTTTAAGTGCATCAACGTCTCCACTTCGCAGCATACTGTCAGCTATTTTCTCCTTAGCAGCCATTGAAACGTCGTTGAAATCATACATCTCAAGAATGTACTTAAATGCTGATCCTCTCACATCATTTGTTGATATATACACCAGCAAGGCATTTTCAGAAAACACTTCATTGATTGGTTTTCTAACAATTTCTTCCACAACATATTTAATGACGGCATAGCCATTATTTACTAATATTCCGTTGGCATCCTTTTCTTTGCTGCCACAGGATAGTGCTGCTCTAAATAGATCTACAGGATTAATCGATTCAACAAGATCCGGACACGTCTCTATCAGCTTCTTCATTGCATCAATGTGCCCAAATCGTGCAAGGTGCGGCAAACTGTGGGTATTAGGAACATCTTCAACGTCATTCCCCGTCACACCCTTATGTACCATTTTATAAAGATTTCTGGCCGTCGGCGCCTCCATCAAGCCACCCGGAATAAGCGCTGTCTTTTGCGCAAACCAATACCCCAAATTTGCGGCAGTTACTTCAGACATTTTATCATTAAAACGACGCTGCTTTTGTTCATCAAGTGGGAATAAATCAAGGCCACGCACAGTTAACTGCGCACTGTCACGCATTGCATCTGGGTGAATCAACAAGCGTACTTCACCAAAGCGACCTTTCTTTTGCTCCGTAGCGACAGAGAAATCTTCTCTAGCAGCAGCAACACGCTCATATTCCGCTTGCATTGCTAGATAAGCATTAAGTGGTACTTTTTCATCTATGTAGCAGTCAGCTATATATTCTGTCGTGCAATAGCGTGTTAACGCCGCTGGCGTTAAAAACAACTGAAGCAATATGGCATTTTCCCGTTCACCACCCATGCCATTAATAAATTGATAAAATAATGACGTATACACATCAGAACTTAGATCCATACCTAATAGTGCAGTGCCTTCTTCAAATCGCTTTTGCACTTTCGCATCTTTAACGCTATGGTTATTGACCCAATACTCAACCGATGAAGACGTAGACCTTGACGTTGTTTTCATTGCGGTTAAAGTAAAATTAGCAAAGAGTCGACGATCAGGGTTGCCATTGTCATAATGATGCGCCGTAAACTGAGCCATATCTTCATCCATCGTATCTGGCGTATCACGGAAATAAAGATCCGTATAACGAAGGCGTGTCAAACGGTCCGCAGCATTCAGTGTCAAAGCGTTATGCAAACTTGAGGCAACTTTAAATGCATGACCATTTTTGTCTTCTGCGCCGTGATACATGGGAAATCGGCCTGTTTTAATCCATTCCTGACGTTCTAAATCCATTACATCAGCAAGACGTTCGATTAAATGATTCGTAATCATAAGCTCACGACTCGGATCGCCTTCTTTTGCCATTTTATTTTCATACTCCATGTCTTTATGAACAGCAAAATATTTTTTAAGGTTAGCTATATTAGCCTGGCGATGCTGGATTGGATCCGTGAAATCTGCAGGCTCCACATAGTCAGAACCAAGCACAAGCATCAGATGCCCCTCGGTCATAGTATAACGACCACGTTCAGCCAGAGGCTCGACTGCACTAAGAGCCTGCATAGTTGCCTGCTGCTTCTCAGCCTTAGACTTCAATTCCATCATCACGCGCTGACGAAAGGCCTCGGTGTACGCAAACTCTTTTTCTTCTTGCGCAGTAAATTGAACTGTTTCGTAGGTATTTGGAACGATCTTCATCCCATCAAGGTTGTGTCCAAACTTCTTTAGTTTTTTAATCAGCTTAAGTTCTTCTCTGGCTTCAGTTGCATTAGCAATTGCTCTCTCAGCTGACTCTCTCGCTATCGCCTCAAACTCATGCGCCAATTCAGCCCAAGCAGAAGCTTTACCATCCCCGTGTCGGGTATAATCTTCTTCCCTTACGTAGCTCGCCTTTTGCGGCACACTCAAAAGCGTGCGTTTCTTGTTAGCCAAACGATCTAACACATCACGATAAAACGGCGTAGATAACATGTTATGAAGAGGCTCATACAGCTGAACCTCTTCACCGTCTGCTGTTCTCGTTAACGTATTTCCACTTGTCACAGAGCCCAACAAATCCCGCACTTTGAACGTCTTAAAACGTCTGTATTCTTTACTATGCGAATCCGTTTCCTCACTCAATTTTTTATCAAATCGTGCTTCGTCAATATATTCAGCTTGACACACATACATACGACGAAGCTCACTCTTATCTCCCGAAACTCCAGCAGAATATACGTCCGCAAAAGGCGCGCGCAACACAAGGTAATCATGAACAGCAAATAAACCCATTGATTCTTCGGCACTTTCACGAGCAGCTGTGACATTCAATGTTCCATCATTCGCATCCGACTTTCCGAAAAAACTACAAAAACCTGGATCATCATCACGTTGCCCCAAGATAACGCTATAATCTCCATCAGGATCCAACATATAAAACAAGACACCTGCGGCCGTATGTGCAGGATCAGCCTTAAAGTGTAACGACGTGTGATGATCGGCAGTTAGGCCTTGCGCATAACGCTCAACACCTTCGAAATCATCAATAACTGCAAATGCTGCCGTAGACACAGCTTGGTGAAAAAAGCACGTTAGCAATAGTGATGATGTGAATTTCTTTAAGTTCATAAAAGGCCTCTGCTGCAAATTAATTCAATTTTTATAAATAAGCGCAATGTGTTAAGTATTATCAAATAGCATTTATATGTTTATATTTCAACTGCTATATAAAAATAAAATGCTACATTCATAGAACACGACTACTAAAAACATCAACAACTGCTTGCACAGGACGCAATATGACATAATATGCGGTTGCACCACTTTCATCGAAAGGTGTATCCAGCCTGCAGCAGGATAGCTCAACTGCTATTTAATGCGGCCATATTGCGTTGCTGACTTTTTCTTGACACATACAGATGTATTTTGTATACTGCTTCTAGTTTTTAGGAGTTCTACATATTATGAAAATCGCGAATTCAATTAAAACACTTAGAAGCCGTCATAAGGCTTGTAAGGTTGTTCGCCGTCGTGGTCGTTTGTATGTAATTAACAAGCTAAACCCGCGGTTTAAAGCACGTCAAGGTTAAGTTAAATTAGCCTTCAAATAAGGCGCCTTTCGGGGCGCTTTTTTTGTGCCTAAATGTGCCTCCCCGTTTGGGCGTGTTATTAAACAAAAAAGCACGCTTCAAAAACGTGCTTTTTCTTCTGTAATGAATGGAATAATTTATGCAGCAGGTACAGCAGTGCCCGTATTTGCTGGATGCTCAACTCCAAGTGCTTTCTTCTCATCCTCAAGCTTCTTTTCTTTTTCTGCACCTGGTTTCAATGCATCACCAAACAGTGAACTCTTCGCCTCTTTTTTAGCATTATCCTTTTTGCTATCCTTTTTACCATCTTTTTTTTTCGAATCATCCTTCTTTGGCTCATCTTCAATTCTAAGTGATGGGTAACGTGGTTCGCCCTTGCGCGTTACAAGTAACATAACGTTCTTACGGCCATTTTTCTTAGCATCTTTGATGAAATCCAAAACATCTTGTGGCTTTTGAACATCCTTTTGGTTCACTTCCACGATGATTTCTCCGGCAATAAGCCCTGCATCCTCACCAGCACTTGCAGGGTCGATTTTAGTAATTAACACACCCTTTGTTTGTGGTGATATATTTAATTTCTTTTGCGCGCTTTCCGTAATCGGGCTCAACGTTATGCCCAATACTTCAGTTGTTTCGACCTTTGACGCTTTCGATGAATCGGACTCATCCAACTTTCCGTTTTTCACAGCCTCTTCATATTCGCCAACAGTCACTTGCAACATGACTTCTTTGCCTTTGCGCCATACTTTTACAGGAACAGTTTTTCCAATCTCTGTTTCCCCAACAAGGCGTGACAAACGATTTTGATCGTTAATAGGTTTGCCGGCATATTCAATGATAATATCACCATCAAGGATGCCTGCTTTTTTTGCTGGCCCATCATTCGTAGCGCCGCTTACCATTGCGCCTTGTAATTTCAGACCTAATGCTTCAGCCATGTCATCAGTTAGATGCTGTATGCGCACACCCAACCAGCCACGTTTTGTACGACCAAAATCAATAAGCTGATCAACTGTTTTCTTAGCGACACCTGATGGTACAGCAAAGCCAACACCAACGTTACCACCTGTTGGTGAGAAAATGGCAGTATTCACACCGACAACTTGACGTTTCATATTAAGAAGACAGCCACCTGAGTTACCCATGTTGATTTGCGCACTATGTTGCAAGAAATCATCTACGTAGCGATCACGACCAGAGGTCATAAGATCACGGCCTTTGCTTGAAATAATACCCGCCGTGACACTGCTACCAAGGCCAAAAGGATTGCCAATAGCAAGAACCCAGTCACCAACTCGCGTTTCAATATCATTACCCCATTCAAGTGCGATAAGGTTTCGCTTCCCGTCTGGCAAGTCTGTTAGCTTTACTTTAAGTACAGCAATATCTGTGCGCTCATCTGCTGCATGCACAACAGCTTCTAATTCAGTTTTGTCATGTAGGTAAACAGTAATCTTTTTTGCATCAGCAATAACGTGATTATTGGTGACGATGTAAGCTGAATCAGTTGTTACACGAATAATAAAGCCTGAACCCAAGGATTGCACTTTTCGTGGCGCATCAAATTGTTGGTGATCAAAGAATTCGCGAAACAGTTCATCAAAGGGTGTGCCTGATGGAATTTGTGGTCGTTCGCCTTTTGCTTTTGGGTCAATGATTTGAGTGGTAGCAATATTTACAACAGATGGCAGAGCAGGTTCAGCAACATGTGAAAACCCAAGGTTTATATCAATTGCCCCAAGTGCATTTACCTCTGGCTTAGCAACAGCAGTAGCTGACTCTGCTTTTATGGTTGGAGTTGTCGTGGATGCCGCCTCTGTAGAGGCGCTCGAGCCCTTCTTTGTAGGCATCACCTTAGTGCTATCCACTTTTTCAACACTTGTCGTTGATACACGCTCTGATCGTGCATTAGAGTGTGAGGCAGTGAGTGCAGTACATAAAACAAGTGCTGCGTACTGAATAGCAAGAAGATGAGATAACGTCATGAAAGATGCTCCTTAAGTTTGTTCTTTAGTGTTGTGTTTTTGATGAGTGTGCAAAATGCTGTAAATAGGGATGATCAGCAGATAGCACCATTGATGTTTCCGATTGCATTGTATGTCGGTATGATTCAAGTGATCTATAAAAATTATAAAACTCAATATCAACGCCAAATGCTTTATTGGTGATATCCATTGCCGTTGCATCACCCTTACCACGAACGCCTTGTGCTTTTTGCTGTGCTTCAGCCAACAAGACCGCGCGTTCACGTTCAGCATTTGCACGAATTCCGCGTGCTTTTTCATCACCTTCAGCTCTGTTTTGTTTTGCAGTTCTAATCAATATAGAGTTCATTCGATCAAAAACGGCACGGCGGTTTTCTGTTGGTAATTCAGTACGTATGATTCGAACATCAACAATTTCAA
>CAIOTO010000059.1 GCA_903861255.1 uncultured Alphaproteobacteria bacterium
CAGGCGCTAGCTTGCTAGTTCTGGCCTGTACCTCTGAAGCCTTTGCTACACCATGCACAGCGATTACACAGGCCCCAGGTTCCGTATGCTCGCTCACAGCGACCACGGCCTATGACTTCGGCGGAAACAAGAGCATTCGCTTTTTCTTTATTGCCCATTCCAATCAGCAATTTCGCACGTTGATACGAAACTGTCATATAGGCAGGCGAGCTTTTCTCAATTTTCTCTGCTGCAGCTAAAACCTCAGTTAACTCAGGGGCATCCACTGGGATTTTTTCTAAGACAACAACAAGCCATAAAGGCGATTGATTTTGCTTCCAGTATTCATACGCTTCTTTATAGCTATTTTTTGCCCGGAACAATCGTCGCCATTCAAAGAATTCATTATCCAGTTTTTTAGACCCAGCTAATTCGTCAGAACGCGCACGCACCAGATAATCAAATTCAGTCAACAAGTGCTTTGAAACTGGACACGATGAATCAATAAGTTTGCCACCAATGTATTTTATAACAGCATCTGGTGTCGTCCTCATTTGAACGGCATTATACAAGCCTTCAATATCTTCTTTATATGGATTATGGGCAATTCTAGGTTGCCATTTTTTATAAGCATCTAAAAATGCTTTTTCTGGATCAACAAATACTTTTTCTTTCACCTCAATGGCTGTGTTCTTGTGATGCGTAAATGCCAGATATGAGAGAACAGCTTTATACCACGCTGTATACCACGGTTTTGGTTGTTCTATGACTGGCGTTTGATGTGTTGCAGGCTCCGCCTGTGGCATTTCATGTTTGTAAATCATGTTGCGATGATGGGATCGCATAATCAAATACACAGAAATATCTTTGTAAGGCGACGTTGAATCGTTCGCAATTTCGTCAAACAATTGCGCACTTTTTACGTAATCCATCACGTAGAAATAACATGATGCAACCTGATAGGCATATTCGTACTTTTCTTCGATCGACGCGTCTTTAGATACAACTTCTGGTAAAACTGGAACTTGAGATATAACGGAACAATTTTCAAAAACTTTTTGCTGTGCCTTTATCCAATTTATCACAACAGGACTTTTATCGCTGTGTTTCGTTTTCAATGTTTTCAAACGTTCTAATGCATAACGAAATGCATCCTCTGCACAATTCTCAAATGACACAAATTTTGATCTTTTTCGCGGCACCTTTTGTGTGACTGCAGCATATTGATTCGGTGCACCATACTCTTGCTCAAGAATTTTATTTGACTCTTTTGTCCATTCTTCCCCCCAAGTAACATGCCGAGGTCTTTCTCCCATGTTTACATTCAAAAGAAAATCCATATCCGCATTTGAAAATGCTTTTTGCGTTAAGTGACGGTACGCAATCCATAAATAGACAGAACCATATTGTGGCCGAACAACTCCTATATTCCCACCAACATATTCCTTTAAAGGGATGTACGGCTGCCTAACATCGCCATATCCTTTGTATTCGTCATTATTTTGTAACTGACCAGAGTCGCGACTATAAAAAATAGGAATATCACGATGAAACCCACAAGCGTGCAAATACGGATTCAAAAATAAAAATTGAATAAGGAATGAAGTTAACAGAAAATGTGTAAAGGTTTTTTTCATCGTAATTTCTCTCCCACATTTTTATAGCTACGCACAGACCATGCCTTATTGTTAAAAACATATACATGCCAACCACGCGGAGGTTTTGTGAAGATATCACTTTCCTCAAACCCGATATGACATTGGCATTTAGCAGCTTTCCATTTCTTTTTATCAGTAAAATACTTTTTAAAGTCGTCAGCATGTGCACCTAAATTATAAAGCATTGGCACAGCATGTGTGATGGGAAGTTTATCAATCCAGGTATCACCAACGCACCATGATGCAAGCGCGGTTATACTTATTTTAATATTTGGCAAAGAGACATGCAGCTTTGTTAGCAACTTTTCGTATAGTAATCGTTGTGACTTGGCCGCGTCAAAATCAATTTGAATAGCGTCTGACTTACAAGAAACAATGAAAGAGTTTATGCGATGAACAATTGTATCAATGTGTACATCATTTACATGAATGTGCGGGGGAATTTCCAATCGTATAACAGGAATGATTTGAGTCTTTTTAGCCAGTTTCAACACATTCGTACGAGGTTGAACAGATACCCCGTTTTTATCAACAAAAATTGAAGCAACCAATGGCGCCACCACGACGCCTTTGTCAACAAAAGACAAATCATCAGCACGCTGCCATGACCACAAGACAAGAGTTGTTGATTGGCGCCAGTAAAGACAGCCATAAATTACAGCTCCCAAGCAACAAAACAGAATTAATAGTTCAAAGCTATTTCTTCGGCGCATTTGCAGCCGATTTAGCAAATAGATTTTTATTGCTCCCCATCACAAGCAACAACTCTTTTACTTTGACAACGCTCATTTGATCAAGAATTGTTAATGCTTTTTTCTGAGACATCGCCGGCACCAGCTCTTTTAATACAGCAATATCCATTCGGTCAAAGATTTGTGCCGCGCGCTTAGGTTTCATTCCTTCGTAATATTTAATCAACTTAGCATGCTGCTCTTGCGAATCTTTATCCGACTTTTTTAGTAACGCTTCAATAGATTCCTTTAATTTTGTAAGCTCGGCAATCTTATCTTTTTGCTGCTTTTCAACAACGGAGGCAGCTAACTCACGTTCTTTAATGAGAGCCTCTCTCTTTTCAACATCTTTGCGACGAGATGCTAATTTCAACAAAAGCTCTACTTCTTTTGGCGAACTGGTAGACAATGGATCAAATCCAGCCCCATCTGTTTCTAGCGTAACAACATTTTGTGTCTTAGCTGCAGAACCTGCAGA
>CAIOTO010000060.1 GCA_903861255.1 uncultured Alphaproteobacteria bacterium
AGAATTGCTGAAATTAACGATGATGCCGCTGCGCTTGCTGGGGTATTATTATTAGAAGATGCTGCTGGCGCTGCTGCCGCTGGCTGATTTAACATCGATATTTGCGTTCCAGCAGATGCTGCCTGTTGTTGTGCGGCAATCGCTTGATTAGCAGCTGCTTGTGCAGCCGAAGCTTGAGATACGGCTTGATTTGCTGATTGTATAACGGATTGTGATACCGCCTGCTGAGCTGTTGGATTTTGTGCTAAACCTGCGACTTGCTGATATGACGTTTGTGCTGCTTGCGACGCCTGGTTTGCACTGGTTGCCGCAGCCTGAGCTGCTTGAGACGCTTGCGATGCGGAATTTGATGCCAATTGCGCTGACTGTACTGACTGCTGGGCAGCTTGAACATTTGTTGTTACTGCAGTTGCACTTTGCGCAGCAAGTTGCGCCGATTGCGCCGCTTGTGTTGCCGCAGTAGCAGCTTGCTGAGCTGATTGCGCTGCCTGAGTTGCAGCCGTAGACGCCTGCTGTGACGCAATAGCAGGATCAGTAGATACAGTTACTGCAGCAGATACTGCAGCTGCAGCCGTAGTCGCGGTTATCGCTGTTGCTGCTGCTGTTGTTGTTGTTGCTGCTGTTGCTGCTGCTGCTGGAGCGACTACAGCTGCTACAGCCGGAGTTGCGGCAACAGGAGCAGTTGGGGCAGTTGCTGCAACCGGAGCGGCTACAAGAGGGGTCGGTGTCGTCTCAGTTCTACCTGGACGAGCAACCTTATCCAAAACAGTAGGATCATTTGCATATGCTGCTTGCATACCCAATACAATTTGAGCACGTGCAATTTGACAACGGCCTGTTCCATCTGCTTTAACATCCAATGGAGGATTCGTTGGTGCGTCCTCACCTGTTGGACACACATGTGCCTCAAGATAACGAATATAACAGCCCATTGCGATACGCGCACTATCACCCGCTAAACTTGTACAATAATTTAATGTTGCTGGATCAGCCGTATAACCACACGAATAGTAATTACAATCATAAGGGGTAGCTGCTGGCGTACGTCGACTATTTACTTTTGGAGCATCAGATGGCGCTGCTGTCGGAGCCACTGTTGGCGCTGCTGTCGGAGCCACTGTTGGAGCCACTGTCGGAGCCACTGTTGGAGCCACTGTTGGAGCCACTGTCGGAGCCACTGTTGGAGCCACTGTTGGCGCCGCTGTCGGCGTTGCCACTGTAGTAGTTCCAACTGCGGCAGCTGGTGTAGGTGTCGCTGATGTCGTTGTCGCCGGTGTCGTTGTAGTCGCTGTCGAAGCAAACACCGTTGATGCTGTTGCCACAAGCAAAGTTAACACAAATGATCTATGATTAAACATACTTTAAATCCCCTTAGTTCAAATTACTAATAAATTACATTCAAATTTCATTGTAAATATAAAAAATATCAATACAAATCTTTATTTAACTATCAATTATAATATATCAGATAAATATTTAACAAAAAGTTAACAAAAAAAATATTAATGTTACTTGAAATTAAAAGGATTATAAGGAGAAATCACCCTAACATATGCTCAGGAACAACAGCAGCATCAAATGCTTCGGCTGTCATATACCCTAATTTAACCGCAGCCTCTTTCAAACTTATATTGTCTTTTAATGCACATTTGGCAACCTTTGCAGCTTTTTCATAGCCAATAATAGGATTCAAAGCCGTTACCAACATAAGTGACCTATTTATGTTCTCTTGCAGTTGCGTTTCATTAGCTGTTATGCCCTGCAAACAATTATCTGAAAAACTCATTGAAGCATCAGCCAACAACGTAATTGATTGCAATAAATTACGAATAATAACTGGTTTAAATACATTAAGCTGGAAATGCCCTTGCGAACCCGCCATCGTAATAGCCGTATGATTCCCAATAACTTGGCAGCAAACCATAGTCATCGCTTCCGCCTGAGTTGGATTCACCTTACCTGGCATGATTGATGATCCTGGTTCATTTTCAGGCAAAAGAATCTCACCAAGTCCACACCTTGGACCAGAACCGAGCCAACGAATATCATTCGCTATTTTCATAAAACTAGCTGCAAGAACGTTTAGTTGCCCTGAAAGTTCAACAAGTGCATCATGGGTCGAAAGTGCTTCAAACAAATCATCTGCTGGTTTAAAGGGAAGACCAAGACGAGCGCTTAATTTTTCAGCAAACGCCTCCTTAAATCCTTTAGGACAATTAAGCCCCGTACCAACAGCAGTACCACCTTGCGCCAAACTATATACACGCGGCATTGTGGATTCAATACGCTCTATCCCGAGACGTACTTGCGTCGCATAACAATTAAATTCTTGTCCAAGTGTCACAGGTGTCGCATCTTGCAAGTGCGTTCGTCCTACTTTAATGAGATGTTCAAATTCCTTTGCTTTAGTCATCAAGATAGATTGCATGTGCTTAAGTGCTGGAAACAATTGCTTATGCACGGCAAGTGCTGCAGCAATGTGCATAGCCGTTGGAAAGCTATCATTAGATGACTGTGCCATATTCACATGATCATTGGGATGTATGGCATTTTCTTCGCCTAAATGCATATTTGCACGATAAGCAATTACTTCATTCAAATTCATGTTGGTTTGCGTGCCAGATCCCGTTTGCCAAACAACAAGCGGAAAATGATCATCAAGTTTCTCTTCCACAATTTCATTCGCAGCAACTGTAATTGCATCAACCCATGCAGGCTTTAAACGTCCAAGATCGCCATTCACTTCGGCCGCGATACATTTTAAATGCGCAAATGCGTGGATAAGTGCAAGTGGCATTCGCTCGCCACCTATTTTAAAATTACGACGTGACCGCTCGGTTTGCGCCCCCCAAAAGCGAGAGACTTCTACCTCGATTTCGCCCATTGTGTCTTTTTCAATACGTGTGTTCATATACGTTACTCATAAAGTAAGGAAACTATCATAACCACTAACATCGTCATTGCGAGTCTGCGCAGCAGACGTAGAAATCTGGCTTTAATTACAAAATCACCACGTCGTAAACTCCTCGCGATGAAATTGCACTTTAAAACTACTCTTCACCGTGTGATTTCGTATACCCTGGCTTACCATCAAAAACATTCAATTTTTCAATGTGATTCCAACGATAACATGGTGAAATCTTTTCGATAACACGTGCAATATCCATATCTGTTAAACTATACGTGCTATCTCTCACCATTAAGCGAGCCGTCAACATATCAACAACATCTGCTGTTGGATTTGTGCCTGGATAAAGCTTTACACCTCGACTTGAAATCATCTTTAAACAAACAGGTGCATCGATTAAAGCAGATTCCAATGTCGCACCAATTTCATTAACAGCAGCAGCTGATTCTAAAAACACATCAATACCATTCACTTGGCGCGTTTTCACCTTCACAAGATCCGGTTCTTTTGAAACTTTGGGTAATTTAATCGGATGATAAGCGCGCGATGGACATGTTGGATGTTTTTTGCCTAAATTAGCAATCACAGCATCCGTAAATTCTGTTGTGGATATGGCGCCATCTGTCCCTTTTGTATCACGCAACTGCTTGTCATCTATATCAAAGGTAACATACAACGACTGTTCAATCGCATTTGCCGCATCAAATTCACCCAAATGCCTCAACATCATAACACCAGACATCAAAACTGCTGTTGGATTAATGTTATTCTTACCCGCATATTTAGGGGCAGATCCATGAACAGCCTCAAAAATAGCATAGTCATCGCCGATATTGGCACTCGGTGCAAAACCAAGCCCGCCAATAAGTGCTGATCCTAAATCACTTAAAATGTCACCATTCATATTTGTTGTGACAATGACTTCAAATTGTTCTGGCCTTCGAACCAACTGATGCGCCGCATTATCTACAATAATATGTTCTGCTTTTATATCTGTATATTCAGCAGCAATTTCTTCGAACGTACGCTTTAGCAAACCTTCACTCAATTTCATGATATTTGCTTTTGTTGCGCAATGAACGGATTTACGTCCTTCTGACCGAGCAAACTCAAATGCAAGACGTACGATTTTCTCACACCCTTTACGGGAAATTATTTTCAAGCATTGCGCCACACCAGGGGTTTGCATGTGTTCAATCCCGGCATACAAATCTTCAAGGTTCTCACGAACAATCACGAAATCAATATTGCGACCTTGATAAGGCGTCTTAATACCTGGAATTTCGCGGACAGGACGGATGTTGCCATAAGCTTCAAACAACTTACGCAGGGTAACGTTTGCACTTTTTTCACCAAAACCAATTGGCGTTTCAAGCGGCCCTTTAAGGGCAACTTTATTACGCATGATTGAGTCGATCGTTTCTTGTGGAACGCCCGTTGCTTGACCCTTTTTAAAAACAGACGCACCTGCCTCGCACAACTCCCAATTGATGGAAACACCCGTAGCATCTATGATTTTTCGTGCTGCAGTTGTTACTTCAGGGCCAATCCCATCGCCAGGAATAAGTGTGATAGTGTATGTCATTTTCTGTCTTTCAAATTAAACTAAATTTTACATTATTTTAAGTGTAACCCGGTTTTTCTTGAATTTAAACAGGAAAAATAAATTTAGAGTAAAATCCGAAGGACCAAAATGCTTTAACAATTTTTTCAATGAATGTCTGCCCAAACAAAAAGGCTGAATTAATGGACTCCCCGCATGGTCTACGCATTAACGCACTTTCATATAAACATCGCGCCCGCTACAGTCATGGCGCTGCGCCAGGTCGAATATTAGGTAATTTTATCTGATATTGCCTAATTGTTTAGTCCGCGGTCCTGCCATTGGTTTTTTAAAATCAAAAATATGACACCTAAATGGCAAGCTAATCTTGTTTGACAAATATTATTTTCTGACTGATTATGAGTGTATATTGACATCTTTGATACAAAGCCCCCATGAAATATATTTTATTCGCAATAATCACCCTCTTTTGCACACACGGACGCGCGCTTCTCCTTGAGAATCTCGTAAAAAATGACACACTTGCCGCAACATTCAGTAACAAAAAAATTGGCTATTATACTGGCGCATTCGATCCGCCACACAATGGGCATGCTGAATTTGCGCAATTAACCGTAAAAGAGAAAATATGTGATTACGTGTTTATCTATCCTGATTGGACAAGCATTGACACGAAAATGAGCCCAGGTTATGCACCAAAAAATAAAAGCCCTATCAACTTACGTCTTGAAATGCTTGTCGCTGCATTTGAAGATCACCCAAACATCATCGTGACGCGCCTTACCCCGCAACAGGTACAAAAGGCATTGACGGATAGTGATACACGCACGAAAATTGCGAACAAAAACACCGTCAAACCAAAATTCAAAGGGATGACCTTTATTGGGCTAGCGGGAACAGATACAGCTGGCTGGATAAATTCCTACAATGCAAAAACATGCAACAATATGAACAATCCCGTACCAGCTGAGTGCGCAAAGTTCACCAATGAAAAACTATATGGATATATGCGCGGCATTGCCATTCCAGATGAATTCGATAAAGACACTATTGGCACGTCTTGGGCACTACCTGTTGATTCATTTGTGATTGCTGTTAGAAATGGACAAGCAAAAGATCTTGAAAAATTCAAAAACAATAGCGTTTCTGATCGCGCTATCATTAAAGTTTTATCAGGATTTAAGCACGACGAAGTATCGTCAACGTTCGTTCGAACTGCACGCAAAGAAGGCCGTATGGATTCATTGCCCATTCACCCAAAGGTTTTAAAAATTATTAAGGATAATAATTTATTTGCCGATACAGCTGCAAAGCAAGCACAGGGTGCAGAACAAAGCCAATCTATGCTTTCAAACGTTTGGAAAAAGATCAAAGGGATGTTTGGGCGGTAACAAACATCAACTATAATACTTTTCTTTGTCCAGCATGCCTTCGCTGCTATCAACAACCAACGTGACAGCCGCATCACCAGTGATACTAATTGTTGTGCGGAATGTATCCATCAAACGGTCAATGCCTGTGATCAACAACACACCCTCAAGCGGTAAGTTCACGGAACCCAAAATCATAGGCAACATCACAATCGCTGCGCTTGGAATCCCTGCTCCGCCAATTGAACCAAGCGTTGCTGTGAACATAATCGTTGCATACTCGCCATACGTCAACACATGTCCAGCTGCCTGCGCAAAACAAATCGCGCACAAACCCAAATAGATCGCCAAGCCATCCATATTGATCGTCGCACCCAACGGCAGAATGAATGACGAGCTTAGCTTTGACACGCCCATTTTATCATGGCACACAGACATCGTAACGGGCAGCGCCGCCTTTGTACTGCTGGTTGAAAAGGCCATGGCTTGATATTCAAAACTTTTCCGGTAAAACGGCAATGGAGACAACCGCCCCCACACAGCGATAATCCCACCAAAAACAAAGTACTGAATCACAAAGGCAAACACACCCGCCATCACAAGCTTGCTAAGGCTATACAGAACCGCGGAACCTTGCGTACCTACGCACCACGCCATCAGGCAAAACGCCGCCACAGGCGCAAAGCGCACAATCATACGAATCATCGTCAGAACAACCTCGGTCAGGTCCTTAACCGTTAGGAAAATCCGATTCGCCGCTGGCCCCATAAGTACCAGCGTGATCCCGCAAAAAATTGAAAAGAACACAACCTGCATGATCGTACCTTGCGCCATCGCACCGATGATGTTGTCTGGAATGATGTTCATCAGCATTTCGATTGGCTTAAATACCGCTGCCGTTTGTGGCGTCGTCGCCTTTAGGACCAACCCAACTCCAGGCTGAAATAGCCACCCCGCCAGCATTCCCAAACAAATGGCAAAGCACGTACACAAAACAAATGCCGATGCAGCTTTAACGCCGATACGCCCCAACTGGTTTGCATCTTTAATATTGCTGAGCCCATTAATGATCGAGAAAAATATCAACGGCATGACAATCATTTTGATCAGGCGAATAAACACGTCACCGATGGGTTTGAGATACGCTGCATGCTCACCCAAAATAAATCCCGTCAAAATACCACCGACAAGCCCCATCAAGACCTTATGCCATAACTGAATACGTGGCGGCACCTTTGGCGGAGTATCCGATGTTGAGGCAAAACCATGCGCAGAACTTGTAGACGTGCCCTCCATGGTCGCTTGTGTATTTTCGGCATTTAAATTAATTGAATCACTGTGGAATGTCATCGTTTATGTAATTCCCTTTTAAGAGTTGTTTGCAAAGTTATAGGCGCAATAAGCACATATAACCCCTCTGGAACATATACCCGTCACTTTAAAAAACACACACCCTCGTGTCATCCCCGGACTCGATCCGGGGATCTATACAGGTGCGAAGGCAAATATTAAGGTATATGAAAACCAATTATATGCCTCTTTAAGGGGTGAGATCCTCGGATCGAGTCCGAGGATGACAAAAATGACAGGTAGCACACCCCAAGAAATATGCTTGGGTCATCTTAAACAATATGGGGGGTGTTTGGCAAGATGGCAGAGCGGGAGGTGGGCGGATGTATGAATAGGTAATGGAAAAGGTTTTAAAAGACTCATGCTGCCCGTCACTTTTAAAGAGTATTCTACTCCGTGTCATCTTCACAACTGATCCGAAGATCTTTACAGATTTAAAGGCAAATATTAAGGCGTAATAAGATCAACTATATGCCTTCCCAAGAGTAGAGATCCTCGTGTCAAGCACGAGGATGACAATCGTTTAGGAGATATATAAAAGACGTTTGTGGACCATTAGACAAATAAACGACCCAACACACCCACGTCATTATTAGAATGAAAAGAAATACGAAAAACGCAATCCAATTGTGGAGTAGGTTAGACGAACGTTCTTTTTGACACTACTATTTCTATCTACTAAATCACCATGTCCAATATCATTTAAACTCAGCTGAGTATATTCAGAATCATAACGTATATTTTTAGTTGGATGTAAATGCAATGCATATTGGAAACTTACAGTGGCATTCTTAGTAACCCAATATTCCATCCCACCGCCAAAACCTAAACCTGTCGTTTTAACATTGGTTTTAGATTTTTTAAGATTTTTTGTTGAAGAAAGATCATCGTCGAGGCCTTTGTCATAATAAAAAACTTTTGTTTTATGCGACCAGTCCGCAAAAGACGGGCCAACCAAACCAAAAAACATTAGATTGGACATTGGTTTATAGCCAAACTTTAAAAAAGCATCGACATAGGATTCCAGGCGAAACTTATGTTTAAAGTAATAAAGAGTAGTCATTGGCACTCGCAATGATGATTGCGCATGTGTATAATGTTTACTTAACGAAAAACCAAGATAATATTTATCATATAAAAAAGCACCGAATTCAGCATTAGGGGACATTTGGAATTTCCGACACGAATGATGTGTATTTGACGAAAAATCGCCATCCCCAGGAAAAACAACATCAGGTCTATTTTTCACATCAGCATCAATAGATGCATATTCACCAGCCAAACCACCACCGATGCGATACGTAATCATACGCGCTGGTGAGATAGAGGCATTCTGTGCCCAACCATAAGACGTGAACAACAGCAAAAGAGTAGAGATATTTAATATATGTTTTTTCATTATTATTATCCTTTTCAACAAAACTGCATAAAATCTAACCAAAATAAAAATATCAGATGTATGTAATGTTTTTAATATATACCATAAAAAAATATTACCTACATCCATTCTAGATAATTTCATAAACACTATCGTCATGGCAGCGTTCGTAAAAGAGCCTCTAACACCACCAATTCGGGATTAAAATGACACTGCACATTCACAAGTCAAAGCTCAAGAGAGCAAATGCCGTCATGGCAGCCTGTCTCGACGTAGCCTTGGCGAAGACGGAAGGCCCGAAGGGGTGTGGCCATCCAGTACTTTTCTTGTCGCGTCATCCCCGGAGACACCCAAATTGTCATCCTTACACTCTAAAACTGTCATCTTCGGACTTGATCCGAAGATCTATACAGATTAAAAGGCAAATATTAAGGTGTTATAAAGCCAATCATATGCCTCTCCAACGCTAGAGATCCTCGGATCAAGTCCGAGGATGACAAGTATTCATGCAAGCTGCAATGACGGTAGCATTCGCAAGAGGACCAGCAAATGCACAGACACGTATAATGCCTGCACATTAACTATTTCAAGAAATTGCTTTAAACGCCTTATTATTCTTCTTCTTCTTCTTCTTGACCAGCAGTTTTCTTTGCAGTA
>CAIOTO010000061.1 GCA_903861255.1 uncultured Alphaproteobacteria bacterium
GGCATATGCGCATCCATACTTTTAACAATGGACGATATGTTTGACATTATACAAAGAACAGACGGACCAATGGTTGCAAGCGGATCCTTATTCTTTGTAGGGTCTATTTTGAGCTGTAATAATTAATTCTCTTTAAAAATCACCGATTAACTACTTATTAATTAATTATCTATATATTTATTGATATAAGGGATGAGAAGTTTTTTATAAGGCTTTTCGAAGAACGCATACTCTCGGCTAAATCTATTAATCTTAAAAGATTTTACATGAGTGGTTTGTCGTATGGTGATAAAGGAATTTTTGGTTATGAAGAAAATATTAATGATGAGTGCATTGTTTACAGTTATTGCTTCTGCTAATGTAGATGCGATGAGTGGCTATGGAATGCCTAGTGGTTATGGTATGCCGCAACAAAGTGGTTATGGTCAGCAACCGCAAAGTGGTTATGGAATGCCACAACAAGGTGGTTATGGAATGCCACAGCAGCAAGGTATGCCACAACAAGGTGGTTCAAATCCCTTAACACAAGATGTTAAAAACTCGGTTCTTCAAAATGTTATGAATAATCCTAATCTTTCACAAGATGTAAAAGGCGAAGCTGCCTTCGCAGTGGCTCTTAAAGTTTCATTGAATGAAGCTGTAATTTGTCTTACATTTGGTCAAAATGGTCAAATATTCCGTTTGCATAGCAATTCAAGAAACAACGGTATAGTAACTGATCAAGCTGAAATTCAAAACTATAATAACATGCTGATGCAGGCAAAAAATGGCGGAGGAACGGCAACTGTTCAGGCCTCTATTGTTTCTAATGGGCAGCCAGAAACTTTTGTATTTGATGCGTTAGCTATTGACCCAACACATCTTGTGGTTGTGCGTCATAAATAATAGGGCTCTTTCAAATTTTCTCAAAACTACCTATATCCGCGGGCATTGATCCGCGGATATAAATGCTATTAAACCTAGTTTGGGATTAGTTTCTATATATTCACCCTTGTCATCACAGCCTGCCAGGTCCAAGCTTTGTGGGAAGACTGCAGGAGTCATAGACGAATTACGTGCCTAGGCCTTTTTCTAGATTGCCTGACTCCTTTGGAGCTCCAGTCCTCGCTAAATCTACGCAGAGACAAGCAGCAATGACGGTAGCTAAGTTGTTTTCTCTTTTCTTTAATCCCGAATTGGGGTAAGGCCTTAATTGTTTTTTAATGTTTTTTTATTATATATAGTTTATGAGTATTTTTTTGGAAATTTATTTAAATGAAAGATGTATTATTAAAGATAATTTGCTATGCGTGTTTTATTATGTTGAGTGTATCGGAAATACGTGCAGATTCTTGCACGGGTAATACGCAGTGCACCGTTGCTGGCCAAGTGTGCTATTCAGGACATTGTCGGCTTGCATCGAACGTTCCATGTGCGAGTGGCGGCACACAGTGTCCAGCTTTTCAAATGTGTTATTCGGGAAGCTGTCAGCCTGCATCGAACGTTCCATGTGCGAGTGGTGGCACGAAGTGCACCACCACAGGCCAAGTGTGTTATTCGGGAAGCTGTCAGCTTGCATCGAGTATTCCATGTGGTACGAGTGGCGGCACAAAGTGCACCAATGCTGGCTATCTGTGTTATTCGGGAAGTTGTCAGCATCCATCGAACGTTCCATGTGCGAGTGGTGGTGCATCCTGCCCGGGTGCCGATAGACCAATATGCTATTCGAGAGTATGTAGTTCTGCAGCGAATGTTCCATGTGGTAACAGTGGCGGTAAGAAGTGCTCTGTTGCTGGTCAAGTATGCAATGCTGGTGTTTGTCAGTAATAGCGGGAGATCTCCAATTTTACGGTATATCATTCTCTGAAAAATCGGCTCGGTTTTTACCGGGCCTTTTTATTGGTTCATCTAAAATATATTTTTTTGAAAAGCTGAATTCAAAGCAGAATAGACTTCTTTCTAAACTTAACAATGTTTATTGTCTGGACTCCTGGCTCCGCCCTAGGGCTACACTTTTTTGAGAAGATTCGAAAGAAGTCTATTCTGTGATAGTGCTCTGTATTTTTGTTTTTTTTTTGAATATAATGATTTTTTTATTTATTGTTAATGTTTTGTTAATTTGTTTTACGTACTATTCTAAATATAATATTGAATTGTATTTTTTACATATTGAGTGCGAGGGTTGGTTTAGTTGCTATTAATCCTTAGGAAGTTTGTGCTGCACTATTTAAGTTATTTTTTAAACATACTATTTTTAGGAGTTCATAATATGAAGAAATTGGTTTTGGCGATCGCATCATTGGCTGCAATATCAACTGCGCAAGCAAGTGAAAGTAAAAGATTCTATGATGAAGTGAGTAAAGTGGTGAAGGAAGTCAGAGCTGATACGGCTGTTGAAGCTGCAAACAAGAGCGATGTTGTAATTAGTAAAATATTTGGAGCTATTTCATTAGATGATGCAGTTTTATATCTTTTAAAGCAAGGTAATGATATTTACCGCATTCATTCAAATCAAAAATATAATGGTAAGGTAACAAAAGAGGGCGATATTACGCTTTATAATAGATTATTTGATGCCGTTAAAGGTGAGACAAAAGATGCAAGCATTACAGCAGCAAATGCTGATGGAGAAGAATTTACCTGGAAGGTTACAGAATTGGATGACAGCAGAATCGTTGTTTGTCGTCACAAATAAGAGTAAATATTGTTAATAAATTAAGAGTGCCTGTGGTTTGCTTCAGGCACTTTTTTTGTCTACATTACTGTTCTGTTTCAGTTTTTTCTTCCTTATCATTATTGTCAGTCGCTTCACCCGACGAAATAATTTGCTTATCGCTTAGCATTGCTTGCAGTTCACCTGTTTGATGCATTTCACGTACGATGTCGCACCCACCAATGAACTCGCCGGCAATATATAGCTGCGGGATTGTTGGCCAATTACTAAAATCCTTTATTGCTTGACGAATGTCTTGGTCTGCTAGTACATTCACGTCCTTAAACGGCACGCCCAGTGAATTGAGCACTTGCACCACAACGGCTGAAAAACCACATTGAGGCATTTGCGCTGTACCTTTCATATAGAGTACAACTGCATTGTTTTGGAGATCATTTTCAATACGTTCATGAATATTTTGCATAAAAATTCTTAAGTCCTTAATGAATAAATTAGATTAATTGGTTGCTGGCGTGCGCGTTTTAAGCGCTAAGGCATGTAATTCATCGCCCATCTTGCCCTTTAAAGATTGATACACCATTTGATGTTGTTGAATGCGGCTTTTCCCAATAAATTGCTCAGACACAATCGATGCTTGGTAGTGATCGTTGTCGCCTGCCAAATCAACGACATCAATACTCGCATCAGGAAAAGCATCGGTGAGTAATTGTCTTAGTTCAGTGATAGAAATAGCCATTGATATTTAGTCTTTCGGTTTAGTTGATGTTAACGATGTTTGTGATTCAAGATGTTTTAGGTTCAGCGGATGCTGTATCCAATTCTGCTGACGCGACGCTTGGTTCTGTAATTGGCTCGAGGGTTGGCTCTAGCAGAGATTGCAACGGTTGATCATGCAAAATACCAAAACGCCTTGCTATTTCGTGGTAACCAGTAACATCAGACGGATCTTTATCGGTGCTATCATACATGTCGAGGCGTTTTGTGGTTAGATTGTCCAAAACGCGGCAGGTGTCAAGGCTGATCTCATCGATTAGGATAAGCCGTGTATCCATTGGATTATCCGATAAATAAATGCGGCCGAATTCAAGTTTGTATCGAATCAGACTCATATGAACCGCAGAGAACTGCCCAATGAGAAAGTCATTGATACGCTGTATGGTCGCAAATAATTGATCGAGTTCTTCATGATCGGTAAGACCAAAAGCCACGAGATGCTGGGGCGCTACGATAGGGTGATTTGCATTTTTGTTTTTAAAGCGCAGTTCAGCGATCATTTCGGGTAGTTGATCATATTTTTCTAAGCCAAAACGGTCAGTAAAATCATCGCAGGATTTGTTATGTACTTCAACAAAGAAAGGCAAGCTTTCAGCGATGCGCACAAGCTGTTCGCGCATATTAAGACGACGCACTAAATGATGATCAATGTTGAGTTCACCTAAGCGCTGGAAAATCATTTCGGAAAAGCGATTGTTAATAACACCTTTTCCGCTTAGCTCCGGATAGTCTTGAACATCCGTTGTATTGAGCGGATGATTATCTTTGAAATACAAAATGAATGTGTCTGGCTCGATGCCTTCAAAAATACACTTTGTCACGCCTTCGAACACATTGCGGCGACGCGGTTGTGATTTCTCAGAAAATAAACGAGGTTGAAACCCGGCAGTCATGGTTTTATCCTTGTGCAAATGCTACACTTCATTATAGTTGTGTACCACTACCATTACTACCATGAAATAATGCGCCTTAGGGAAAATGTCAATGGAAAATATCAAAAAACCACAAATTATTACGTTTAAACGGCTTTGGCCCTTTCTTTGGCCACGTGATCTAAAAGGCGCAAAGACACGTCTTGTTATTGCTGTTCTTGCCTTAATTATATCAAAAAGTACATTGATTCTCGTCCCATTGATTTTTAAATCCATTATTGATGTATTGACCGAACATAAATCAGTTTCTGCTGTTTTTGTGTGGATTGGTCTGTATGGATTTGTTCGCATTTTATCATCATTTTTCTCGGAAATACGTGACACAACCTTTGCATCTGTAACGCAGCGCGCCCTTCGTCAAGTAGGGTTGGATGTATTCGATCATCTTCATCAGCTTAGTTTGCGCTTTCATATAGCAAGGCATACAGGGGGAGTGTCTCGTATTATTGAGCGCGGAACAAAAGCTATTGAAACATTGATGACGTTTCTCACATTTAATATTGTTCCGACAGCACTTGAAATACTGATGGTAAGCATTGCGCTTAGTCTGATGTATGATGTGCGCTACACGTTTGTGATTGTGATTACGATGATTCTGTACATCGTATACACCCTAAAATTGACGGAATGGCGTATTCGTTATGTGCGTGAAATGAATGATGCTGACACAGCGGCGCAGTCAAAAGCGATTGATAGTTTGCTCAATTATGAAACAGTCAAATATTTCGGCAATGAATTGCACGAACGACATCGGTTTGATGTGGGGCTGATTGCGTATGAGAAATCAGCGGTCCAAAATAAGTGGAGTCTTTCGTATCTTAACTTTGGGCAAGCCGTTGTTCTATCACTTGGGTTAATCTCTATTGTTGGCATGGCAGCGTTGGATGTGCAAAAGGGTGCGATGACCACAGGTGATTTAGTCGCGATCAATACGTTTTTGTTTCAGCTGACGATTCCGCTGTTTAACCTTGGCTTTGCTTATCGCGAGATCAAGCTGTCGCTAGTGAATATCGAACAGATGTTTCAGTTGCTGAATGAACCCCGAGAGATTTGTGATGCGCCTGATGCGATTGATATCTCTGATATAAAGACAGTTGTGACGTTTGAACATGTGGATTTCCATTATGATGCAGATCGTAGCATTCTAAAGAATATGAATTTCACGATCCCAGTAGGCCATACGGTTGCCGTTGTGGGTGCTAGTGGGGCAGGGAAGTCTACACTCGCACGATTACTGTTTCGTTTTTATGATGTGATTGGCGGCGCTGTTAAAATTGATGGTGTGGATATTCGAAAGATTTCACAAAAAAGCCTCAGGTCGATGATGGGGATTGTACCGCAAGACACTGTTTTGTTTAATGATACGATTTACTACAACATTGCGTACGGGAACCCGAATGCCACTGAAGCTGAGATTATTGACGCTGCCAAAAAAGCAGAAATTTATGATTTCATTGAAAGTTTGCCAAAGAAATTTGACACCCTCGTGGGCGAACGTGGGCTAAAGCTATCGGGCGGAGAAAAACAACGCGTCGCTATTGCACGGACGCTACTTAAAAAACCAATCTTTTTTATTTTTGATGAGGCGACATCTGCATTGGATACGAAAACAGAAAAACTAATTCAAGATAATTTGGAACGTATTTCAAAAAACAAAACTACACTGATTATTGCACATAGGTTATCGACGGTTATTCATGCTAATACGATTCTTGTATTGGACAAAGGTGTTGTTGCAGAAATAGGTAGTCATGATGAGTTGCTGGCGAAGGGTGGCTTGTATGCGCAAATGTGGCAACGTCAGCAACAAGAGGTGAAGGAAGAGATTTCTTAACGCCCTCCAGTTGTAGCCTTAACCAAGCCACACGTAACAACTACGAAACCAAGGCAGCCAAGAGTAGTCAATGCTTCTCCCCATTCATAAACGTAGCAGTAATGCGGGCTAGCTCCTTCACATGCGGTTTTTGTACATGAATATGCATGATGATGTTCGTCATGACATGTAGCCGTGTAGGTGATAGTTCGTGCACCATGATTTAGTCCTTCGTTTACCATGACTGAGCCGCCAACAATTAATGCAATAGGTATGGCATAAAAAACGACAGCAGTCATGAATACGGCGCATTTATGGCGACTCCATTGAGAGTAGCTAACTAAACGATCGCAATAAGATGTTCTTGAATTACCATAAGAAGTATAATGGCTATTATCGGGTTGTTTGCAGCAATTTTTTAATTTTCCGCAACCATCAATTGCGCCTTCAACGCATCCAATTGTACCAGTAAAACACCCAAGAACCCTTGCGCCACAATGCGATAAAGATTCACATAAGTTGCGCCATTCTTTCTGTATTTCTGTTGGCTCTCGATCAAGTACTGTTATATCCTCGGCTCCCAGAACAGTCATTGGGATGCCTTGTACACTTTGTCCAGACGAAAGTTCTGTCGCATAAAGCGGCAATGATAACTCAGAGGATGATTTAGTACACCAAGAAAAACAACACCAAGAATTTGATTTTTGTGAATTTTCAGTAATAAGAGGTGGGGCCGATGCATTTGTATTTGAATCAAAATCAGGATTTATGGGAGACGAATAATTTATAGGATTACTATCGTCTTCCCCAATCAAGCTTCCTTTTTTTTCACTTGCCACAACCAAACAAAAGGACATGGATAACAGCAGCACGCCGTAACTAAAGTGACGGAAAAAATTCGTTAGCCTATATATCATATAAAGCTACCTTTACCATAATTATTAAACTTATTATCCGTCAATTATGAAGCAAATTTTACTAAAATATCAATTTTTAAATTAAAACTAGAAAGAATTATTTTTCGCTATTGAGCCTGCTACACTGATCATCTCAATTTTAGGTGCATTCAACGTATCTTCTTTTGGTGCAATCGTATCTGTGATTACCAGTTTTTTAATGGGTGATTGCTGCAAGAGAGTAAGAGCCTCACCCGATAACAGGCCATGGGTGCAATAGGCAAATACTTCAGTTGCGCCATGCTCTATCAATGCCTCTGCAGCACTGCACAATGTCGTGCCTGTATCAATAATATCATCTATAATAAGGCAACGTTTGCCGCGCACATCGCCGTGAATTGTTTGCGCTACGCAGGCACCATTTGTGCGAATTTTATCGATAACAATAAGTTCGGACGCCAATCCCAGTGCGCTATGCACTTGCCTGCATCGTTCAATGCCGCCTTGATCCGGCGAGACGATTATTAAGTTATTTAGCTTATGTGATGCTTTAATATGATTGGCGAACAATTGAGTTGTTGATAAAACGTTGATAGGAATAACGGCATTCTCAATGTGTGAATGTGGGGCAATGGTAATGCAGTGATGTGCGCCTGCTGCATGCATTAAGGATATAACTAAAGACACTGTATGTTCTTGACGCGTGTAGGCTAAATAGGGAATGCACACAACAATCTTATCGGCGCCACTCCGTTTTAATGTATTGATTGTCAGCAGCAGCGTTATGATATTATCATTCACTGGCTCTGATAGTGAATGTATCAATAGGCATGCTTCATCTCTCATAGGCTCTGCGAGAGTGACGGAGATTTCACCGTCGAAGAAGCGTTTATATATAGGGATGATTGGTTCAAGATTCAGGCTATTACAAACAGCATGTGTGAGATTGATGCTTGAGTAACCAGCAATAATTTTCATGGCATCATTGTTGAGGCGGTGCAATTGATGCAAACACTTGCCTTGCTGCATTATTGGTTGGCGATGCAGATGGTATCGTTGTTTGTGTTGGTTCTTTTGGGCGCGACACGATCTTACCTGTTTTGATAAGACTTTCAAAATCATCGAGTGTGAGCGGATTATTTTGGTAGTGATCATTGATATAGAATGTAGGGATAGCCATTATGCCTTTTCCTTCATCATCTTTTGCTGAGAGTACGGCAACAATAAGTCGGTTCGAGACTTCTTCTGCTTTTTTTAAATTGGTAGCTGCCTCAATTTCTTCGATTGAAAAGCCGTTCGCAAGTGCAAATAGGAAAACGGATGATTCCGGATTTTCTTCGTTGATGTTGAATTTAACCAATGCTTTATTGCGATCAACGGTAGCAGGCAATTTTCCAAGCATTTTATTGATTACTTCTTTGCGTTTTTCTTTTTCTGCCATAGGCACCATAAGAAGTTCGAACCAGACATCTTGATTTGCCATAAAGAGCGAGAATGTCTCCATGAATCGCTCAGGGCCACGGCTCCAAGCGAGTTGTGTTACGATAAAATCAATGGGATGGTGGCAATAAGGGATAAACCCAAATCTGATTTTTCCTGGATTGATATATTTTGTACGGACAACAGGTAATTCAGTCTTGAAGAAATGACCGCAGTGCCCGCAGGTTGGTGAAAAATAGCCAGTGATCGTGTATGGTGCGTTATTTTGATTGATTGTCGCCGCTGCAGTATCTGCGGCAAGGGTGGCCGGCGCTGGTTTTAGCCATGTAGTGGGAAAGGCTTCTACATTATTGAGAGGATCGTCTTGTTTTTTAGTGTCTTGAGGCTTTTCCTCATCGCAATCATCATCATCGTCTTCCTCATCGTCTTCACCCTCATCTGCATATTCATGGCTTTTTTTCTTTAAAGCAGATGAAGAATGATTAGGTGCCTCACTAAATACGTTATTTGTGCCTATTGTAAAAAACGCAATAAGCGTAAGGTATGTTAAAAATACGTTTAAGAAATACATACATTTTGTTGCGGGCATTGATGTTACCATCCTTTAGTTCTTTGTCGTTTAAGCTAGTATTAAACTGGTATGAAAAGTTTAACAAAAACAGTCAGAAAGATCATCTAAAATTATCTGCAATCTTTAAGTATTTTTTGAGTGCAAATTTTGAACACAAAAAAGCCTGAAGCAGTATCCCACTTCAGGCTCTCTTAAATTCTGTAATTAGAAAAAACTACTCAGCAGCAGCTACTGGTGCAGCAGCTGGAGTCGCAGTTGCTTTCGCAGCGCCTGCAGGAACTTTTCTAACATCACGACGGCGTTCCGCAATACGTGCGCTCTTACCAGTACGGCCACGAAGATAATATAACTTCGAGCGACATACATCACCGTGACGAATAACTTCAATGCGAATGTTTGGTGAATAAAGTGGGAATACGCGTTCAACGCCTTCTCCATAGGATAATTTACGTACGCGGAAAGATGAGTTGATGCCGCGATTTTTACGGCCAAGAACAACACCTTCGTATGGCTGAACACGTTCACGTTCTCCTTCGACAACTTTAACGAAAACACGAACAGTATCACCTGCGCGAAAATCAGGAATTACTTTTCCTTCGGATAATTTGAGACGATGTTCATTTTCAATCGTTTGTAATAAATTCATTTTTAGGCTCCTTTGGCAGCGAACTCAACATTTCTATTGGTTCCCTGATGGGTTTCACTGTTTGCCAAGCTGACAAACGCTTATTGTTATTTGGTCTACTGGTTTCTTTAATACTCATTTTAAAATGAGCAATCGCTATGCAGCGTTCTTTAAGTGGTCACCCGACAGTAGAATTCCAGGCACGACCTTATTATGCCAAATGCGAGTTCATCTTAATGGATCTTGGCTTAAAAATCAAATTAAATGTTTGAGGTGCTAATTCAGACCAGGGTAAAATCGACTAGAACTTTGGCAGCCAAGGGGCTCTATGGCCTCGCAAAGTTTGCGTATATTTATTTTTATCATTTACTACTTTTTGCCTTTTCATAGTGGCCACCACATTCTATTACCTCTAGCATTTTTGTTGTTTGATCAAATTTATAAACCAAACGATGTCCTTTTGTAATTCGGCGCGACATGTAACCTTTGTATTTGCTGTCAGATCCAAGTATTTCTGGTTTCCCCCTATTGCCACCGTCTTTGATGTCATTAATAAGCATGATAATTCGTTCATCATGAAACTGCGCTAAGTTAACACGTCCTTGCACGGCTTGTGGAAGCCATTTTTCACGGATAGAATCTTGTGTGCTTGCATTTAAAAACTCTAGAGAGAGTTTTCTGTCGCGGGCAGCGGCTTTTTTTCTTTCCCAATCTTCACTGGCTTTTCTTCTTCTTTTTTCTTCTATGTGTTGCTTCCATTGTTTTGCTGTTTGTTGTTTTATCATACTATATTCAGCGGAAGAATATTCTGAGGAAGCTACATGATCCATTTTTTCGTCGTGAGCACTCTCTTCGCTATCAGATGAATCATCATCATCTTCATTTTCATCAAGTGGAATAGATGCTTCAGCAGCCGATGGTGCTTCTATGGCAATTTGTTTCGCTACTTCACTTTCTTCAAAAGGGGAGGGTGCTTCAGTAACTAATGGTGGTTCGATGGCAATTTGTTCTGCTGTTGTCTGAACGTCTGCGGAATTGCTGCTGTCTTTGATATCGCCTGTGTGCGTGAGATGCATCCGATTTTCAATTGATTCAATTTCTTCTAATAATATTGCATATGTCGCTAAAATTTCATTGAAGCCATTTTGTAGTGCTAAATCATATTCGGCTAATGCTCGTTTTTTGTTTGCTAAAGAATCACCGTCAAGCTTTAAAAGTGCATATCCTCTTATTGAATGTTTTTGGCTAAGACTTGCCGTTTCTGTTAATCTATAAACAGTATCTATGCGTGATTGGTTGGTGGTTAGCTTGTTGCCAAGTTCGTCGTGCTCAATTTGATTTCTTGAGATCATAATAGCGATATTATAAAGTGATTCTTGAATTCCTGATGTTCTAAATAAGCGGGCGGCCACAGCATTACGTTCTGATTCAGGAACAGTTTGGTTATTTTCATCTGTGCTTATTTGTTTATTATAAATCATGTTCGCGAGAGAATTTAAAGCACCAGCTGTTTTAGATTGCCGAAATAAACGCGCCGATGCAGCGTAACGTTCTTCTTGTGTATTTATTTTTTTATTGTATTCGTCATAATTTACTTTTTGCTTTAGAATTATTATTCCCAAACTGCCTAAGGCCTCGGGGGTTTTTGATGTTTGCAACAAACGTGCAACGATTCTATTTCGTTGATCCTGCGTTGTAATGGGGATTCCATTCTCATCTTCATTTGTTTTACACTCATTAATCCATTTTGAAATATTATATAAAGCTTCAGGGACTTTGCTTGTTTGCCATAAGCGTACAGCTATTCTGTCTCGTTGTTTTTGTGTTCTAATGGGGTTTCCATTCTCATCTTCGCTTGTTTTGCATTCGCTAATCAATAAGGCAAGATTATATAAAGCTTCAGGAGTTTTAGATTTTCTGTATAAACGTGCTGCAACTTTATGTCGTTCACTTTCTGTTTCGATACGATCTCCATTCTCGTCATAATCAATAATGCCTGTTTCAACACAAAAACCAGTATAAAGGGGAATCTTCTTGTTTTCTGGAAATAATAACGCCATTTTATTTCTTAAGAGTGGTGATTGTGTGAAAAACTTATATGAATGATGAGACAAGAATGGGACTAGATTTATGCTATGATACTGAATAATGTCTGCAATGTATCCTTTGATCCCAGGATATTTGTCATCTTCTTCGATAGGGTAGCTAATGCTAGGCAACTTCAGTTCGACAGGTGATGTCGTAAGGCCTCTACTCATAAGCATAAATGCAGACAGAAAATATAAATCCCTGGCTTCGTCCCTTAAATCCAGACGTTTAACGATATCTATCATGCTATAGATGACGCCCTCGTGATGTGTTTTTCCCCAGAGGTTTTTTAATGTTTGCATATGAATATATGAATTCATTGTTGATGAGTCGCGGCTTATACCTAACGCAGCTACTATTCTTTCTCTCATTAACTGTGGCGTTTCTGTTGAGACATCAGAAAAAGAAAAACTTCCACGTCCTAGATCGTCAAGAAAATCTTTTATTTCACCTTGCACTTGATTTCGAATGGTTGTGGAACTTCCAATAATTTCTATTGTTGCTGCAGAAGGCAAGGCCTCCATCGCCATTACATGTGAATGTGCAGAAAGCATTAACGCACATACGTGTGCTATATGTGTGAATTTTGACATCTTTTTATCTCTAGGTTTGATTCCTGAATAATATGTATATAAGCATTAATTTAATAATTTCAATGTTTTTTGATTTATTTATTTTTATACGGATATTGTTAGAAACGAATCATTAATTAATTGAAATCCATGGTGCCCGTCACTTTTTTAAAACAGTCCATTTTGTGTCATCCCCGGGCTTGACCCGGGGATCTAAATACCAATTAAAACAGCCGAGATCACCGGGGCAAGCCCGGGGATGACAGTGGGTGGTTGGTAGTTACCTCACTTCTTATATCTTTCCCATATATCTGGGCGGCGTTCTTTGGTTATGGCTTCTGCGCATTTTTTTCGCCATTTTGCAATTTTTCCATGATCACCTGATAGCAATATTTCTGGCACAGCCTTGTCTTTCCACACCCGTGGCTTTGTATATTGTGAAAATTCCAGCAAGCCTTCTTCGAAACTTTCAGACGTTGTTGCATCTTCTTTAACCAAAACGCCGGGCAGTAAACGCACGCAGGCATCCATTAACACAAGTGCTGCCATTTCGCCGCCGGATAGAACATAATCCCCAATGCTGATTTCGATCAGTCCTTTTTCTTCGCGCCAATGTTCAATCACACGATCGTCTACCCCTTCGTAGCGTCCGCATAAAATAACAATGCCTGATGTGTTTTGACTCAGCTGACGTGCAAGGTCATGTGTGAACGGTTTGCCGCGCGGTGTTACGTAGATATATTGAGGGTGTTCTTGCCCTGCATAGGTGTTTTCTGCTGCGCATAATGCTTCGTCAACTACATCTGCCATCATAACAAGCCCGGTGCCCCCGCCGTACGGAGTATCATCAACGGTGTGATGTTTGTCTTTTGCAAAGTCTCGGATATTAATCGTGCTAAGTGCCCATTGTTTTTTTTCAAGGGCTTTGCCAGCAATTGAATGTGCCAATGGTCCTGGAAACATTTCAGGAAAAAGAGTTAAAATGGTTGCATGCCAGGGTTTTATCATGGTTTTATTACTCTTATTATTAAAATCAATTGTCATTGCGAGACTCAAAGAGGCGTGGCAATCTTTTTTACGTGTCATTGCCGGGCGTGACCCGGTAATCTAGTCTAATTGAATGAGATCCCCGGATCAAGTCCGGGGGTGACAGATGAGGTTGGTATGTTCATCATACTTGTTGGTATACAGTTGCCAGAAAATTTGGGCGCCATTGCACGCGTGATGGGGAATTTTGCGCACAGTCGACTTAGGCTTGTAGCGCCAAAGGTTGCTGTTGATGATCCAAAAGCTGTGGTTATGTCGGTTGGGGCAAATGCTATTTTGGAAAATGCTGAGATCTTTGATTCTTTTGAGTCGGCAACAGCGGATTGTTGCACGGTCATCGGTACAACAGCGAATCCACGGGATGTGATAAAGCACTATTTGACGCCGCGTGCTTTTGTTGATGGGCTGCCAGAATTGCCTGCCCCTATTGGGATTGTCTTTGGGCCAGAGCGCACGGGGCTGACCACTGATCAAATCGCGCTGTGTAATGTGACGCTGCAGATTCCAGTGAATCCTGAATTTTCATCGCTTAATATAGCGCAGGCCGTTGGGATTGTGCTGTACGAATTATATCAAACGCAAACAAATGCAGCACCCTTTTGGCAACAAGGTGATACAGTGCCAGCGACAGCCGCCGATGTGGATTCATTTCTTGCATTTTTAGAAATGAAATTAGATCAAACGCATTTTTGGCGAACAGAATCGAAAAAGCCGTTGATGCGACGTAATTTATTTGGGTTATTTAAACGGCAGATATTGTTTCAACAGGACGTGCGGACATTGCGTGGCATGATTGAGGCGTTATCGAAGTGATTCTAATAGTCTGATCTGCAGCAACCAAAGTTAATTTCGTCCGACATTTCTAATTCAATAATTTTGATATTAATGTTACGCATAATCAACGCTTTTATTTTTTTGTAGCTAAATATGTGCTCATTTTTTTATTGGCTTCATCTGAACGTATTTATTTCAAAAGGAATTATATGCCCCAGGATCCATCTTTCATCTGTGTCAAAAATTTAAAAATGTCATTTGATGAGAATTCACATGTGCTCAAAGGAATCAACTTAGATATTAATGAAGGTGAGATATTTGCTCTACTAGGCCCGAATGGGTGTGGGAAAACAGTGCTCTTAAAATGTATGGCTGGGATATTGCCGGTGAGTAGTGGGCATGTTTTTGTAAAAGGTACCGATATTACATATATTGATTTTACTGAACGTCAGCACGTTTTAGCCCCATTTGGCATGTTATTTCAAAATAATGCTTTATTTGATAGCTTGACGATTGCGGAGAATATTATGTATGGCCTTTCGTCGGAGATTACAGAAATAACCGCTGATGAAATGCAGGAGGTTGTGGAAAAGTTAAATTTTGTTGGTCTTGATGCTGCTGTTGCAAATCTTTATCCCGATGAATTGTCAGGTGGAATGAACAAACGTGTTGCATTGGCGCGTACGCTTGCAAATACGCCCCATCTTGTTTTTTTAGATGCCCCAACATGTGGATTGGATCCAATCTTAACAAATACGCTTAATCAATTCATTGTTCGTTATGTAAAAAAGATGAGTGTGAGCGGGATCCTTGTCACCCATGACTTAGAAAGTGTTCGAAAAATTGCCGATCGTGTTGGTCTCATGTTTAAAGGAAAAATTATTTGGACAGGAACTGTTCAAGAAATGGATGAAACGCAAGATCCTTATGCTTATCAATTTGTGAGGGGTTTATCCAGGGGGCCTTATACGGATTTGTAATTTAGCGCTAAAAAAGTCCGACTTCGTTAAAACTTCGTCGTGACATCACGCCATAGCGCTTTGAGTAAAGTCCGTCGTCGTTTTCAACTATGCCGGACAGACTTCTTGTTAAATTTGGCCTGCCGGGCGTAGTTCGTAGAACGAAGCCTGGAGGAGAGGAAGGGATTCGAACCCTCGATACGGTTCCCCGCATACACGCTTTCCAAGCGGGCGCCATCAACCACTCGGCCACCTCTCCAGATCTAGGATAAACACTAATTGAAAATGGTTGAAAATTCAAGAAGAACGTTTTTTGGCGAATCCTACAAACCAAATTTTTTCATGAAAAATGAAATGCCAATGCCAATTAACATTAAGGCCACAATATAATTAATAAAGTGAAAACGATGTATCATCGATGCCAGCACGAAATACAGCGATCGAAGGCCTAAAATGGCAAATATGTTGCTTGTGTAAATAATATATGTGTCCGTTGTTATGGCAAATATTGCTGGCAAGCTATCCATAGCAAATACAATATCGATGCATTCAATCATGACAAGTGCGATGAGCAAAGGCGTACACCAAAGATATTTTTTGCCATTTTCTATTTTTGTGATGAAAAATGAATTCCCGTGGAGCTCTTTCGTAATGCGAAAGTGTTTATTCATAAATTGAAGCGCCTTGTTTTTTGAAAGGTCAGGCTCTGCATTTGAAGTAAACAGCATTTTAATACCCATCACAATAAGAAGCGCTGCAAAAACGAAAAGCACCCAACTAAAGGTGGAAACGAGTGTTACGCCTGCGTAAATCACAATTGCGCGTAAGACAATAACTCCCATAATGCCCCAAAACAAGACACGATGTTGATACAAGGCCGGGATACCAAAATAATTAAAGATACAGGCCATGATGATCACGTTATCCAAGGCAAGTGTCTTTTCTAAGGACCATCCAATAAAGAATTGACGGGCAAGTTCTGCACCTAATTGATGCCAAATCCATCCACCAAATAGAAATGTTACTACGATGTATAGAATGCTGAACAGGATGTTTGTTTTAATGCTTGAATCACGTGATTTCCAGCGGCTTAGGCATAAGTCAAAGGCCAGCAAGAAGATGATTACGATTCCAAAAACAATCCACAGCCACAATGGTTTATCCATTTTAAGATCTTTTATTAAGAACACTTAATTTAGGTTTAACACAATTATATTAATTATTGTTTAATTGTCTTCTAGTATCTATTTTTTGTCCGCCAGGCAATTAATAATATCACTATGGTCAAGAAAAGTTTTGAATAGTAACCTTTTATTAACGTTTTGAACCTAATCTTATAGATAATAAGTTTGATTGTTGGAGTTTTTCAAAATGACATTAAAGTTTCGAAAGTTACGTGCTTTAAGTATCCTTTCACTACAGCTGTTTTGTTTTTGGCTGGCAGTTGGGTATGCGTCATGTTTGTTTATTGTCTCAATCCCAGCAACGGCAAGTGATTTAACACATAACATATCGTTTGCGATGCCCCATGGGCAATTATTTTTGTACGCAGAAATAACGACGGCAATTTCTGTTGCGTTGGCCTTGTTGATTTTGCATGTGCAACAAAAAACATCAAAGATGAAATTGATACGGCTTTATCGTCCGCGCAATATGAATAATCAAAAGAAAAGCATGATTAGCAAGCGTTAGATTCTTTTTCACAATTAGCATTATTGAATTCATTGGGCTAAACTAACTCCAAGATATTTTTTCTTCGGACTATGCTTTATGATTTTCTCTTTTCGTCCATTTCTCACACTCAAGCGTTTTTTGCCACAAAGTTTGTTTGGCCGTACGCTTATTATTCTTATGATGCCGCTTATTTTGCTTCAAGTTGTTTTGGGGTATATCTTTTTTGAACGGCATACTGAAACGATTTTGCGTACCCTTTCTCAAAATATAGCAGGTGAAATGGCACTTGTAATGACGTGGCATGAATCTCCTAATACGTCGATTGATCAGCTAAAAGTCTTAGCAAAAGAATATTTAAATCTTGATTTGGCATTTGATGAAAATAAAACCCTTGATCAAACAGGGCAATATCGTGAAAATTGGCTTTATGATCCGCTTATTACTGCGCTTGAAGAAAAATTAAAGTCTGCGCATTATGTCCGCATGACGCCGGAAACGATCCACATCTCAGTACAAACAAAGAAGGGTGTTATGACGGCATCGCTTCTTCGAAAGCGTTTATTTAGCCGCACAACCCCGCTTGTATTAATTTGGACAACTGTATCAGCAATGCTTTTATTTGCTGTGGCATCCATTTTTATGCGGAACCAAATTAGACCTATACGGCGTTTAGCCGAAGCCGCTGAGCGTTTTGGTAAGGGGGATGAACTTGTTCCATTTAAGGCTGAGGGAGCGGTGGAGGTTCGAAAAGCAGGGTATGCGTTTTTGCGCATGCGTGAGCGCGTAACACGTTTGCTGCATGAACGTATTGAAATGCTTGCCGGGGTTTCGCACGATTTACGCACGCCAATCACGCGACTTAAACTTTCAGTTGTGATGTTGCCTGATAGTTCACAAAAGCAGCAGATCGAAGCTGATGTCACGATGCTGCATCATATGGTTGAAGGATTTTTATCATTTGCACGTGGCACAACAGAAGAAGCAACGCAAACTGTCATCTTGTTGCCATGGATACAAAAAATATTTGAGCATCATCACGTTGTTGCGGTAAATATTCAAGGGGATTCTGAATTAAAGATTAAAATAAAAAAGACCTTTCTTAACCGTTGCTTAACTAATTTGGTGGTAAACTCTGAGAAGTACGCGAAGAACCTTTTAATTGACGTTAAGCGTTTAGGCGCCACAGCTGTTATTACCTTTGATGATGATGGACCTGGTATTCCTGCTAATGAACGCGAACATGTTTTTAAACCGTTTTATAGGCTTGATCAAGCACGTAATTTGGATAAAGTCGGCGTTGGTTTAGGTTTGAGTGTGGCACGTGACGTTGTGCTATCTCATGGTGGACAGATTGATTTGATGAATTCTCCTATGGGAGGCTTACGTGTTCAGATTCGTCTCCCACTTGATGCGTAATAA
>CAIOTO010000062.1 GCA_903861255.1 uncultured Alphaproteobacteria bacterium
ACAACCCTCATTCTGCGATGGCTCATGTTTCTTTTGTCTTAAATGATGCGGCTCTTGTTAATTTTTTTAAAGGATCTTTTGCATCCTGCCGTGGATACCATATTGCAGACTTCGTCGTATCACACAAAACTTTGTTGCTCAGTTTTTTTTCTTTAGTCGGAATCTTGATTGCAGCGTATTGCAATGCCGATTTGCTTGTAAACACCTTTGTTTCTGATAAGATGGCGCGCGATATGGGCGAAAGGGTGATTAAGTCACATCCATTTATTCAGGCTGATGTGTGTCTTGACTCAAAAAATTCTGACTATATAACATCTATTGAAAATGCGTTTTCAAAAACATCCTATGGTCTTAAACCGACTATTCGTGTGATTCACAATGATGATATTAATGCTTTTGCGTTGCCAGGCGGACTTATTTATGTCCATAGCGAACTTATCAAAAAGGCGGGAAATGCAGATGAACTTGTGGGCGTTTTAGCGCACGAATATGGGCACTCAGTGCATAAACATTCTTTGCTTGCCTTTGTTAAAATATCGATAATTGAATATTTCACCAATTTATTTTTTGGTTCAGATTCCATCGCTAATATTTTTACGGTAATAGAGGGACTTCGCCATTCGCGTGAGATGGAAAGAGAGGCTGATGCAACAGCGCTTAAGGTATTAAAAGAATTGAATGTTTCACATGTTGGGCTTAAAACATTTTTTCATCGTGTGGAGAATATTTCAAAGAAAAATGAAGAAGTAAAAGAAGAAAAATTATCCGAAAAGGAAGAGGCTTCTGTTAAAAATAGAAAAGAATCTCGCCTTAAGTTTAAATTGCCTGCTTTCTTATTAACGCATCCGCATATTGAAGACAGAATTAACAGCATCCCGCAAGAAGTAGGTCAGAACACAAAGCCTTTGCTAAGCGAGTCTGAATTTGCTGATTTAAAAAAGAAGGTAGCGTCCTGCGTTGTGAGTGACACTACAGTGATGCAGAAAATCAAATCTACATTTAAGAAGAAACCTCATAAAGGTTAATGTTGTTGTTTGTATTTTGACATTTAAAATGTGTGAATGCCGCACGCAAAAAATTTCTTTTTTGTGAAAAATAAAATTCCCTTCGTTTTCCATTAACTAAAAGTGTGTTATGCTGCACTGAGGCGATTAGTTGGAGAAAAAATTATGAGCAAAAAGAAATCAACGATTTATCCTGTGCTTCCTTTACGTGACATAGTGGTTTTTCCACATATGATCGTTCCCTTGTTTGTAGGTAGGCAAAAGTCTGTAGCAGCACTTGAAAAGGTAATGCGGGGAGATGATAAACAAATATTATTGGTCACACAAGAAAATCCATCTAAAGACGATCCTAAAGCAGATGAGCTTTATACTGTTGGAACGCTTGGAAATATTATTCAGCTATTAAAATTACCCGATGGCACTGTAAAAGTGTTAGTCGAAGGTGTCAGTCGCATGAATGTATTGGCATATCATGATGATGGTCAGTATATGGATGCAACTGCCGAGCCTCTTATTGAATCATTGAATTATACTCCTGAACTTGACGCCATGCTGCGTACAGTTGTGAATGAATTTGAACAGTACATCAAAATGAATCGAAAAATACCACCAGATGTACTTGTCGCTATCCATCAAATTGACGATCCTGCAAAGCTTGCTGATACGATTGCGTCCTACTTTACGCTTAAAATTAACGAGAAGCAGGAACTATTAGAAACAGTTGATGTGAATGAACGTCTTGAAAAAGTATTAAACTTTATCGAGGGCGAATCCACGATTATGGATGTGGAAAATAAAATACGTACGCGCGTTAAAAAGCAAATGGAAAAAACACAGCGTGAGTACTATTTGAACGAGCAATTAAAGGCTATCAATAAAGAATTAGGCGATGGAGAAGAGGCTCGTGACGAGCTAGCCGAGCTTGAAGATAAGATTAAAAAGCTAAAGATGCCTAAAGACGTTCAAACACGTGCAGCGAGCGAGCTCAAAAAGCTTAAAATGATGAATCATTCATCAGCAGAGGCGACTGTCATTCGAAACTATTTGGATTGGCTGATTTCGATTCCGTGGAAGCAAAAGACTAAAATAAGAAAAGATCTTATCCAAGCTGAAAAAATTCTTGATGATGATCACTATGGTTTGGATAAGGTTAAGGAACGTATTCTTGAATATCTCGCGGTGCAATCGCGTGTTGGCAAAGTCAAAAGCCAGATCTTATGTTTAGTTGGTCCGCCTGGCGTTGGTAAAACATCGCTTGGTAAGTCGATGGCAAAAGCAACTGGACGAAATTTTGTCCGTATATCCCTTGGTGGTGTGCGTGATGAATCCGAAATTCGTGGGCATCGCCGTACCTATATTGGTTCAATGCCTGGTAAGATCATTCAAGGTATGAAAAAAGCAAAGGTATCAAATCCTCTCTTTTTGCTGGATGAAATTGATAAATTAGGGAATGATTATCGCGGCGACCCAGCATCTGCATTGCTCGAGGTGTTAGATCCAGAACAGAACTCAACTTTTAATGATCACTATCTTGAGGTTGATTATGATTTGTCTGATGTAATGTTTGTAACAACGGCAAACTCATTGAATATGCCACAGCCACTTCTTGATCGTATGGAAGTTATTCGTCTTTCGGGTTATACCGAAGATGAAAAGCTCCAAATTGCCAAACAGCATCTTGTGGAAAAGCAGCAAACATTACATGGGCTGAAGCCAGAAGAATTTTCGATTGATGACGCATCTTTAATTCAGCTGATTCGTCGTTATACACGTGAAGCAGGTGTCCGTAACTTAGAGCGTGAAATCGCGAAATTAGCACGTAAATCGATTCGTGAAATTGTGCGCGATAAAGTAGGCTCTGTTCATATTACGCGTGATAATTTAGAAAAATATGCTTCTGTTCCAAGGCATAGCTATGGAGAAATCGAAGAAACAGATCTTGTTGGTGTTACAACAGGTCTTGCGTGGACAGAGGTTGGCGGTGAGCTATTATCCATTGAATCTGTTATCGTTCCAGGAAAAGGAGCTATTCGAATCACAGGTAAGCTTGGTGACGTTATGCAGGAATCAACGCAAGCGGCACTTAGTTACGTGCGTTCACGTGCGCATCTGTTTGGTCTGCACGCTTCTGTATTTGAGAAAAAAGATATCCATATTCATGTCCCTGAAGGTGGAACGCCAAAAGACGGCCCGTCAGCAGGTATTACAATGTGTACCTCTATTGTTTCTGCATTTACCGGTATTCCAGTGCGCAGAGATGTTGCGATGACAGGTGAGGTTACCCTTCGTGGGCGCGTGCTTCCGATTGGTGGGCTTAAGGAAAAATTGCTTGCGGCGCATCGTGGTGGGATTAAAACGGTTATTATTCCTTTTGATAACAAACGTGATTTACCCGAAATTCCTGACAACATCAAAGGTGATTTAACAATTATTCCTGTTAAAACAGTGGATGAGGTCTTGCATATTGCACTTACGCGTCATCCGGCATCTATTACAATCAGTGAATCTGATGATTTGGAAAGTCGTTTGGCAAAAATTAATATGACGCGGCCAATTAATGTGGAAGAGACACGTGTGCATTGATGTCGATGTAATGAGGATTAGACATAGTTGTTTTGATCATGAAAGTAATCTTTTATCTTCCACTAGTTTCCCTCGCACGTGATCCGAGGGTCCATACTTAGGCACGTGTAACTTTTAATAATGGATCTTCTGGTCACGCCAGATGAAAACTAGAAAGGTTAGAACTCCTCTTATCAATAAATGGGTAATAAAAAAGACCCCCGTTATTGCTAATGAGGGTCTTTGTTTTTAGAAGAGTGAACCCTTCTTAGTCGGTTTCCCGATACAATTGCTTAATAACCTTCACGGTCCATACGCTTGCGCATTAATTTACGGTAACGACGGCCAGCCTCTGACTGTTCGCGTAAACGCTTTTCAGATGGCTTTTCGAAGTGACGACGTAATTTCATTTCACGATACACGCCTTCACGTTGCATCTTCTTTTTTAATGCACGTAGGGCTTGGTCTACGTTATTATCACGAACTTGTACTTCCACGGAAAATCGACCTCCTTTCTAATGTAAATACATATAACTTAAAGATCGATTATAGCAGATCATCCAATAATAATCCATTTTATAATATGGCAAAGAGGTAAAATAAAATTAGGCGTGAAAAATAAAAATACCCGGGACGCGCCCGAGTATGAAAATTGTCATTATTTCTTTTAACTAGCTGTAGAGTTCATCGACGGCTTGCTGCGGCACCGCACCAAGTGGTATTTTAATTTGAGACACTTAACTAAGGTTGACAGAAAAGATGCCATGTACGCCCCTATAAACTTCGGCTCATGAGCGTAATAATGAAGTCGCAATGACAAGTCAACCATTTCTAGACTTCGTGATGTTACTTTTGATTTGCGCCTAAAGCGCGCCAGATAATG
>CAIOTO010000063.1 GCA_903861255.1 uncultured Alphaproteobacteria bacterium
TGTTCTGTCAACGTTAACAATATTTGCATTCTTAGTTGTAAGTCTACCACTCACTAAGTGAGGAGCATATTTTTTTTTAAAACCAGCCAGAAGATCCACAAATTCTACTAATTGCTCTATTGTACTCTCTCCATTTATAATATTATTAGTGTGTCCGCTAATTCCATTTAATTCATCTAACATTTCATTGATTTTATGAAAGTCATTACTTGCTGCATACACAGGGTCTCTTTTTGCACCAAGTTCTATGCTAGCAATAAAGTCAGGAAGAAAACTGGCAATCGTATCTATTAAACTGATTAATGTTGTAGATTCAACCTCTGAGGGAGTAAACAAATGATTGTACTCTTGAATGGGAGTTTGTAGGGGAAGCATTTGTGCCGTATCCATAGGCACAGCTAGTGAACTTTCACTTTCTATAAGATTATCGCCCGCCATCAATGGTGCATTGATTAATAGTATGTTTGTTAATAAAAAAAACTTAGCAATCTTATTCATCATAAAAAATCCTTCTAACTTAAGAAATATGTTGATGTATATTATATATGCATGATGTTTATGTTTTTCAAGTATAATCATTTTTTATTTTTAGAATAAGCATAAATCTTGAAGGACATTTGCCTTTAGAATTGATGATTAAATATAAAAACTCGTGCGGCGTACGCTTTAATGCCTTGCATCTTTTTGCAAAAAAAGTTTAAATTATAAGAATGTTTGGGGTCGTAGCTCAGTTGGGAGAGCGCTACAATGGCATTGTAGAGGTCAGGGGTTCGATTCCCCTCGGCTCCACCAAATTTCAAATTATCCTTTCTATTCTTTAAGGGGCTTACCCATCCTGAATCAAAATGTTGAAATTTAAGTCAGCAATTTTGATCGGAAAGCAAGTCTTTAAAACCACAGATAGTAGCACTATCTAAGGCTTTTAAAGACGATGTTAGCTGGGTAAAATTGCATCTTAAAATCAATAGATTGGTTTAGAATGGGTATATATGAGGGAAAATAGTCCTTACGATGCTGCACGCGATGTAGAGCGTCCTGGTAATAATCAATCCACAGGTACTAATATCAAGAAAATAGCGATGTTTTATGCGTATGCTCGCCCGTATAAATTGCGTGTGCTATTGGCCGTTTTATCTGTGCTTGGTGCTGGTGGAATTGTTCTAGGCTTTGGTCGTCTGATTAAAACGATTGTGGATCAAGGGTTTCTTTTTGAACAAAATTCACAGTTACTGGCAACGTTAGTTGGGATATTTGTTGGTGTTGCCTTGCTTGCCTTATTTAGCTTTGGGCGTTGCTATTTTGTGTCGTGGCTTAGCGAGAAAATGATATCAACCGTTCGCCAAGATGCGTTTAATCACCTGCTTTCATTGGATGTTAGTTATTACGAGCAGGTACGCCAAGGTGAGTTGGTGTCAAGGTTAACAACAGATACAAGTCTTTTGCAAATTGTGTTGGGAACATCGTTACCGATTGCGCTAAGGAATTTTGTGCTATTACTGGGCGGGCTTGTTTTAATGGTTGTAACCTCACCAAAGCTTGCTATGTATACACTCATTCTGGTGCCTGTTATTATTTTCCCAGCGATGCTTTTTGGGCAACGCGTGCGTTCTCTCTCTAAGCTTGCACAAGATCGTTTGGGGGATTTGAGTGGTTTTTTGGATGAAACACTTTCTCACATCAGTACATGCCAAGCTTTCACACATGAGGCAATTGATAAAGAAACTTTTCATGGCTATACAACAAGCGCGTTTAAGGCTGCGGCAAAACGTGGTTTGCAAAGATCGTTGCTGACAAGTTTCGTTATGGCAGTTGCTTTTGCAGGTATTGGTATGCTTTTGTGGGTTGGTGTGCATGATGTCCAAATGGGTATATTAACTTCAGGGACGCTTTCTGCATTTTTGTTTTATGCCATTATTGTTGCTGGAACGGCAGGTTCATACAGTGAAGTTTTTGCTGATTTAAAACGCGCATCAGGCGCCGCTGATCGTTTAATGGAAATTTTCATGGTTAGATCTTCATTAAGAAAAAAACGTTCTAAAAAGATGCAGTATTTACCATCACACGGTACGGTTGCTATTCATAATGTGAGTTTTGCTTATCCAACAAACCAAGAACGACCTGCACTTACAAATGTTACATTGTCGGTTAACCCTGGCGAACGTGTTGCTATCGTTGGGCCTTCAGGTGCTGGTAAAACTACTATTTTTTCATTGCTTATGCGTTTTTACGAACCACAAAGTGGATCTATTTATATTGATGGGCATGATTACCGTGATTTATCCTTGCATGATTTAAGGCACCGAATAGGAATTGTGCCGCAAGAGCCTGCGCTTTTTAGCACGACATTGTATGATAATATCATGTACGGACGTCCTGATGCGAATATGAAAGATTTATGGCAAGCCGTTCAAATAGCGCAGTTAGAAGAGGTGATTGAATCTCTTCCTTATGGGATACATACGCATGTCGGAACACGTGGTGTGCAACTGTCAGGTGGGCAAAAGCAACGTGTCGCGATTGCACGTGCTATATTACGTAATCCACGTATTTTGTTGCTTGATGAGGCGACGAGTGCGCTTGATGCTGAGAATGAACGTGCTGTACAAGAAGGTTTGAAATACCTAACATCAACACGCACAACGCTTGTCATAGCGCATCGCTTGGCAACTGTTCTTAATGCTGAGAAAATAGCCGTTCTTGATCATGGGATCATTCAAGCCGTGGGAACGCACGCAGAATTGTGTGATCAAAATTCCCTTTATCGGCGACTAGCGACATTGCAGTTTTCAGATGGTTTGAATCTTCAGCCACAAAGTCATAAGAACGTGGCTTAGAGGTGGCATTATGCTGTTGTTTCTGGATGTGATCTTATATCCACTAGTTTTAGCAGGGTAACGCCAGCTATCGTCATTCCAGCTCGTCTCGGCGAAGCCTTAGTGAAGACTGAAACCAGAAGAGTGTTCAATCCAGGCTTATTTAAACACATAGATTGCCGCACTTCGCTCGCAATGACGGTGGGCGAGGATATTTATTAAGATTGAAAATATTTCGTATTTTATGTAAAATTTAATTAAAATAATGATTAATGTCTGGTCAATCATGTCACGTCTTGCACTAGTTACTGGCGGAACGCGCGGCATTGGTGCTGCTATTGCGCAAGAGCTTCATAATAAAGGTTATCGTGTTGTTGCCACCTATACAAAAAATAAAGAAGCAGCACTTAAATTTCGAACCGAAACAGGTATAGCAACGATTCCATTTGATGTGTCGGATGAAGAGGCGTGCCTTAATGGTATAAAACAAATACATGATGAGCATGGAATTATTGACATACTCGTTCATAACGCCGGTATTACAGCTGATGCGACGTTACAAAAAATGACGTCCGAAGAATGGCATCGCGTCATTCACACAAATCTCAATTCGTGTTTTTATCTTACAAAAGCAGTTCTTGATGGCATGATTCAGCGAAATTTTGGCAGGTTGATTTATGTGTCATCTGTTAATGGATTAAAGGGGCAACGTGGGCAGTCTAATTATGCCGCGTCAAAAGCTGCATTGATTGGATTTGCAAAATCTGTTGCACTTGAAATGGCAACGAAAGGGATTACAGCAAATGTTATTGCGCCTGGCTATGTTGATACCGAAATGGTGCGCGCGGTTCCTGAGGCAGTGCTTTCTAAAATAATATCAACAATTCCGGTTGGCAGGCTTGGAACAGCTGAGGAAATTGCGTATTGCGTATCATTTTTAGCAGATGAACGTGCGGGATTTGTGACGGGTGCAACGCTTAGTGTTAATGGCGGTATGTACTGATTTTAGAGATAAAAATCAGATGTTGATGATAAAATATCACGTTTCCGAATTTTAATAATCATTCTTCGCATGAAAATTCAATTAAGACTTGAAATTTTGTCGTTATGCCACTATCTAATGTATATAGCAAATGCGACGAGAGCTTATCCATGACGGTTTCAACCACGGCACCTGAAACTCCCGATAAAACCGTGCGCGCAGAGCATGATGCTATTTCCCCCGATGTCTTAGAAATACAACCAATGCCCCGAATGGTTTGGATTTTGGGTTTTTCTATGTTTTTATTTAACCTTTCCTTTGTCATGATATTTCCTTTTTCAGGGCTTTATCTTCAAATGCTAGGCGTTAGCCTTATTGGTATAGGCTTTTTAGAAGGTCTATCTGAGGCTGCATCATATGTAATGAAATTTGCATCCGGTATGATTAGTGATGCGTTTCGTAGGCGAAAACCAATTATGATGATTGGTTATTTTTTTAGCTTTATGGCGAGGCCGCTCATGGCGTTGTCTTCTGGGATTGGATTATTTTATTCCGGTAAATTATTGGAACGTTTTGGTAATGGCATTCAAGCAGCTCCACGTGATGCACTTGTTGCTGATATAACGCCAGCTTGTCGCATTGGCAGTGCATATGGTTTGAAGCGTAGCCTTGCAACTATTGGGTCATTCGTCGGTGCTATATGCGGATATCTTGTTATGCGCGCCTATAATGATGATGTAAGTGTTGTTTTTAAATTTGCCTGCATTCCTTCAACTATTGCATTTGTCCTTGTGCTTATTTTTGTGAAAGAACCAAAACAATATGAGCACTCGGCTGTTTCATCGGAAGTGCCTTTGCCTGCTGAAAAACGTCGTCACCGTATTAAATGGTCTAATTTAAGGTTGCTAGGATCATCATTTTGGTTACTCATGCTTGTAAATTGTATTTTTATGTTTGCGCGCTTGAGTGAGCAATTCATCGTGCTGCACGCAAAAGAAAATTATGCTCTTTTACCTCGATACGCACCCGTTATTTTCATGGTATTTAATATTGGCTGGTGCGCAACATCATATCCAATTGGTGTAATTGCGGATCGCATGAATCGATATTGGTTGCTTGCAGTTGGTATAATTTTACTTGTTTTAGCGGATATTATTTTAGCAACAGCTGGCAATATGTGGATTTTGTATGTTGGTGTTTTAATTTGGGGTTTTCAATATGGTATAACGATGAATATTTTTTCATCATTGATTGCTGAAATTATTCCTGAAAATTTGCGTGGAACTGGTTTTGGTATTTACTATGTCACAAATGCTATTGCTATATTCATTACAGAGCCACTTGTTGGCGGTTGGGTGTCAGAGAATTTTGGTTTCCACAATTCATTTATTGTGAGTGCTGTCATAGGTCTTGTTGCACTAATCGCACTTATATTAATTATGGGAACACGCAGCTCGCATCGTAGAGCTACGATTTAGTTCTAACTAACGAACCGCCCCCGTGTCATCACAGAATTTAATCAACTACTGTAAGAACTCGGCTAGACTAATCGTCATTCCCGCCTACACGGGAATGACAAAGATTGAATATTTCGAGCATCTACTTCTTGTAAATATTGATAATATCTTTCACCATAACTAAGGCTTCATCACGTGGACGCTTAAAGCAATTGCGACCGATAATTGATCCATTGCCGCCGCCTTCGTGAATTGCGCGTGCATCAGATAAAACAGAATCAATAGTTGATGCTTCACCGCCAGAAAATACCACAATGCGTTTACCATTGAAGCAACACTGAACAACATGGCGCACACGATCTGCCAACGTATCAAGTGGTACTTTATTCGCAACATACTGAGCTTTCGCCTCTGCTTGCTCAAGATGGGCACTTGGTAATTTAACTTTAATAATATGTGCGCCGAGCAAGCATGCAATATGTGCGCCGTATGCAACGACATCAATAGCTGTTTCACCTGCCTTTGACACATTGCCACGTGGATAAGACCAAATTACGACGGCAAGTCCGCATGCCTTAGCTTCCTCAGTTAGCTCGCGTATTTCTTCAAACATATCAAAAGAGGCATCTGAGCCAGGATATATTGTAAAACCAACACCGCTACACCCAAGGCGCAACGCATCTGAAATGGAAGCTGTTACAGCTTGATCTCCTGCCAAATCTTTACTCATAAGTGAGTTGCTGCTGTTCATTTTTAATATTGTTGGTACGGCGCCTACAAAGGTAGAAGCACCCGCTTCAATCATGCCGAGTGGTGCTGCATACGCCGAAAAGCCTGCATCCACAGCCATTTGATAGTGAAAATGAGGGTCATACGCAGCTGGATTGCCAGCAAAGCAGCGTGCGGGCCCGTGCTCAAATCCTTGGTCAATAGGCAAAATAACCATTCGACCAGTGCCGCCCAACTCTCCGTGCATCAGCATACGTGCTAAATTTGTTTTAACACCAGGGTTGTCTGACTCGTAATTGTTTAAAATTTGAGTCACTGCGGGAGTAATGCGCATATTATTTACCTTAAATCAAATTAAATTTGTATGAACTAGTATAACCTGTATTGAATCCATAATTCCAATAAAATTAAGCTTTTACAGAATCGCACCATAAGTCTTCAATGAGTTGTGTCTGGCTTTGTTGTTGCGTCATTAAGACGCAATAGAGGGCCTCACCAATTTTGATACGTTCTTTTGGCGTGTTAAAAAGATTTTCTAATGTTGTTACTAATTCATTTTCATTGTTCAGTGCACATGCGCCCGCTTGTGATAGCACATGGCAAACTTCACGGAAATTATGCATGTGCGTTCCATAAAAAATAGGTTTTTTAAAATGCGCAGGCTCAATGGGGTTATGCCCGCCATGAGGGATAAGGCTGCCACCCATAAACACGATATCACTTAATGTGTAAAAAGTTCCCAACAGACCAATTTCATCGACGATGATACCATCATTGTTTGCGTCAAAGTGGGATAAGGCAGCGGTTAAGGTTTGGAAAGAGAAACCCTGTGAAGCCGCTTTCTTTACAAGCGCATCCGCCCTATGAGGGTGACGTGGTGCTATAATAGTAACTAAATTGGGCAGCTTCCTTTTTAATGCTTCATGCACGGTGTAAATTAATTCTTCTTCGCCTGGATGCGTACTAGCGGCTATCCAAATGTGCTTTTGTTTAAATAAGGGGGTGAAGTAGTTAATGTAGTTTTTGTTGACAGGTAATGGTGGAACGGAAAATTTTAAGTTAGCCATTAAGCCTACATTATTCGCACCAAGAGCTTTAAGTCTTTCTTCTGTTTCAGGGCCAGGAGCTAGGCATAATTTAAATTGATTGAGCAAAGAAGCGGCGAGGGCGGGGGCACGCTTCCAGCGATTGTAACTACGGTCAGATAGGCGTGCATTTAAAAGTACGAGCGGAATTTTTTTTCGTTTGCATGCACGCACGCTATTAGGCCAAAGTTCGGAGTCGACAAAAAATGCTTGATCAGGTTTCCAATAATTAAAAAAGCGATTCACCCACAATGTCACATCAAAGGGCACAAATTGATGAATGGCGATGCCTTTAAATTGATCTTTAACGATTTTTGCGGCTGTTATTGTTGTTGTTGTAATAAGGATATGATCGCTTGGGTAACGTGTATGCCAACCATTCACAAATGATCTTAAGGATAATGTTTCACCAACGCTTGCGCTATGAAACCAAACAATTCTGCCTTCTGGACGAGGTAGTGATGCATAGCCAAAACGTTCCTTAAAACGATTCTTGTCATCGAGTCCTTTAAAACGGCGGTAATGAACGTAGAGCCAAATTAATGGCGATAATACAATAGATAACGCTGCGTACATAACCTCTCCTCTATGGCGTGATTGTATAGGATTTTGTATTTCAATTCACTATAAAAGGTGTTAAAATTTGTCCTATTCAATTTGGAGAGGTGCCAGAGCGGTTGAATGGGACGGTCTCGAAAACCGTTGTGCGCGCAAGCGTACCGTGGGTTCGAATCCCACCCTCTCCGCCAGGTTTCGCTCAACGAGCTACGCCCGGCACGCCAAATCAGATAAGAAGTCTGTCCGGCATAGTTGAAAACGACGACGGATTATTACGGACTATTTATACGCTATGGCGAGATGTCACGACGAAGTCAGAGTTACGACGAAGCTTTAGTGAAGTAGAATGACGAAGTCGGACTGACGTATATTTTTTATTTCAGGTTATAAAAAAATCCTCGCCTGTTTTAAAGGGAGGATTTAGTTTTCTTACAAGTGAATAGAACTGTCTTTACTGAGCAGTCTCACTGATTTTCTTTAAGATAAGCTGTGACATTATTTCTGCACGTGCTTGTAAGCCGCGTGGGCAATCTTTTGTTTGTGCAATTTTAACATAAACTTCAGATGCTTTTGCGTAGTCATTAAGCGCAAACAAAATGATCCCTTTTAATTCCTGTGATAACAAAGCATACGGAGAGTTATCAGTGGAGAGCTTATCAAGCGTTACCAAATGTGCGATAAGTTTTGCCTTTGTTGGTCCATCAATTACTTTGAGTTCACTGCGATCGAGATCAATTCGAATTAAAGTTACTGTTGCAAAGTCGCGCATTATTTTGTCAGCAGCTTTATTTAAGGTAAGCTCCGTCAGTAGTGCTTCTGCTTTTTTTATATCCTCTGGACTTTTGCCAGCGAGCGCCCCAGCCTTTGCAATAATTGCAAGTGATTTATATGTTTTTGCAGAACTGTGAATGATACTATCATACACACCCAAGCCTTCACTAATATTGCCGCGATCGACAAGTTCTTGTGCCTTCATGAATTTTTGTGATGTCAAATTCAATTGTTTCTCAGAATGGTTTCTCCATAAGACCCATCCACCCGATCCGCTAATAGCAATCACTAAAACCGTCGAAATGAGTTTTCCATACTCTTTCCAAATAGTTTCAAGCTTTTCTTGGCGCATGTCTTTTTCGACATCATCTAAAAATTCATCAAA
>CAIOTO010000064.1 GCA_903861255.1 uncultured Alphaproteobacteria bacterium
AAATGGGCAGATTTAATTAAAGAAATTGTATCAAATCTTGACAAAGATCCAGCAGGTGATCTTGGGATCGTTATTGCAGTGCGCATTATGGAGTTGATGGAAACTCTGAATAGTAAAGTGCCTAAACCCATAGAAAATATCATTTGGGAAAAGGGTTTTAAGGCAGGAAAAATATTGAGCTCTATGTCTCCTGAGACGTTGTCCTGGGTTGATTCTGCAATGGATGCTTATTGGAATAGGCATGTCAGAAATATTTCCGTAAAACCTGATTAAATAATCTGAAACTACTACTGCATAGCAAAAAAAATACATTAATTATGTAGTTTTGTTCGATTTTGTCGTAATGGCGAATTGAATTACAAAATAAAACTCAAAAATTTACATTATAATTTAAGAAATTAAAAAAAGTATTGACTCTATTGTGGCTATAGACCTTATCGTTCAGTTAAGGAGAAAAAAATTAATGGCACAATGGTACGTTAAGGAATTAAGCGAGCTTACTCAAGTCTCGGTGCAAACACTGCATTATTATGACAAGGTAGGATTGCTGAAACCTTCACTGCGTCATGATAATGGCTATCGAATTTACTCCGAAAGTGATTTGTTAAGGCTGCAGAAAATTATCGCGTTAAAGTCTTTTTGTTTTGAGCTTGCTCAGATTAAAGAATTACTTTCAACAAATGTTGAAGTAATTGATCATTTGGTAGAGCAATCACGCCTTTTAAAAGGAAAAACAAAATACTTACAAGAGGCAAGTAGAAGTCTTGATACAGTAATAGAAAGTGTGAATGCTTCCGAATCATCACAGTCACATTTGCTGTGGGGTGTAATCCTTAAGGCTGCAGACATTAAATCAATATGATTTGCAAAATGAAGCTTTAATTTATTGAAAATGTATATTTAAACGAATCTAGAATGTTATGAAAAACGAATACGAAGAAAAAAAGAAAATATTTGAAAGCCATTTGACTGAGCTTATTAATCATGTAGAAGAAAGACTCCATGAAGATCCAAAAAGTGAGTTTGGAAAGTCAATGGGCGCACGTATTATAGCATTAATTGAAACGCTAAATGGTACGCAATTTGATTCTGCACGATTAGAAATTTGGGAGAAAGGCGTGGGGACAATGCAAGTTAACACCATGTCTCCTGAAATTGTGATTTGGCTTGAAAGTGCGATGGATGCGCATTGGCGAAGCAATATTGATGTCGTTTTGGCAAAACATGAAAATTAAATTATAATTTAAAAATCCAAATCTCCGTAAGTTGCAGATGGTGTGATTCCAGGGAGCCTGTCATGTAAAAGCGCTCTAAAGCTGGGGCGTGATTTAATACGTGCATACCAGCTTTTTGCATTTTCGTGTTTGTCCCACGGTACGTCGCCAAGATAATCAACGACCGATAAATGCGCTGCCGCAGCAAGGTCTGCCAGCGAAAATTCATCACCAGCCAACCAGTTACGACGGTCAACAAGCCAAGAAATGTATTCAAGGTGTAGATTAATAGCTGATTTCGCTTGCCGGATGAGGGGAGAGTTTGGCCCAAGTGTGTTCATACTTGCAATGTTTCGTTTAATCACTTTTTCAAAAACAAGCGGTAAGCTGAACTCACCCGCACCTTTGCCATCAAACCAGGCTGTGAGGCGTCTCACTTCAGCTCGATGCGCTAATCCATCACCGATAAGCGGACGGTCTGGGTAGGCATCCTCAAGATATTCACATATAGCTGAGCTATCACATAAAACTGAACCATTGAGATCGATTAATACAGGTACTTGTCCTGCAACATTAAGTTTCTGAAATTCAGCGCGCTTTTCCCAAAACTGCTCGAGTTCGAGTGCGAAATCGAGCTTTTTCTCATGTAGAGCCAATCGAACTTTGCGTGAAAATGGGCATAAGGGAAAATGATAGAGTGTGCGCATTAATGAATTAACCTTCTTTTTTATTATTATACTTAATATTAAGGGCGAGGGGAATAACACGATGAGATTATTTTGATATTTTTCTTTTTTCTTCAATCCAGACGTAGAAAAGTGGCGTGATGTAAAGTGTGAGCCACTGTGATACGAGTAATCCACCAATAATGCATACCCCCAAAGGTTGTCTGAATTCTGCGCCTGATCCATTCCAGAAAGCAATTGGCAGTGCGCCAGCAATGGCTGCAAATGTTGTCATCATGATTGGTCTGAAACGTCGTTGGCATGCCTCCTTAATAGCATCTAGTGGTGACAAATGGCCTTCTCGTTGTCTTTCAAGCGCATAATCAATCATCATAATGGCGTTTTTCTTTACAATCCCAATCAGTAGCACAATACCAATGATTCCAATCACGTCAAGATCAAAACCTAATGCCCATAAAAAGAAGAGTGCACCAAGGCCGGCACTCGGTAAGCCGCTTAAAATTGTAATGGGGTGACGATAGCTTTCGTATAAAATGCCTAAAATAATATAAATCGTAAAGATTGCGCTTAGAATCAACATAGCTTGGCCGCTTTGCGAAGATTGAAATGCTTTTGCAGTCCCTTGAAATGTCGTGCTGATTGTTGCTGGCAATTTAATGTCTTTTTCAATTTGCTTTATAGCAAGAACAGCATCGCCTAGACTTTTTCCTGGTATTAGATTAAATGAAATTGTTGCGGCAGCTAATCGATTTAAATGGCTAATTGTTAAAGGTGCATTTTTTCGTTCCATTGTAGCAAACGCTGACATAGGGATAAGGGCATTATCTTTATTCGAAACATACAGTTTTGATAGATCAGCCATTGTTTCAGATTCAGCTTTGTTGACACTGATAATGACGGGGTATGTGTCGGCTTCGGTATAAATCGTGGAAATTTGTTGATCTGAATAAGCGTATCCGATGGCTTCTGTGATTTTTTGTGCGGAAAGCCCCAAGCGCGACGCAATGTCACGGTTTATTTTGATATTCGCTTGTAAGCTGTTCATTTTAAGATCAGTATTCACATCCAAAAAGCCTGATGATTTTGATAGTTTAGATGAGAGTAAGCCAGTGTATTTAGCGAGTTCTTTGAAATCTTGTGTTTGAATTGTATATTGATACTGGCTTTTGGATAAAGAACCACCAATTCGTAGGTTTTGTACAGCTTGCATGGAAACTTTAATGTTGGCGACGCTGCGAATGGCTGTTCTTAATTCTTTAATCACAGATTGAACATCTTTTCGCTCACCAATTGGTTTTAATACGACAAAAAATCGCCCTTCATTGCTGGCGATTGTGGAGCTAGATGACCCTATGGAGACATTAAAGGATTCAATATCTTTGTGTTTTGAAAGAACGTTAATAAGCTTTTCTTCAGTTTCTTTCATAGCGTTAAATGATGTTTCAGGTAGAACTTCACTGACGCCATAAATGAGGCCTGTATCTTCGTTAGGAAAAAATCCTTTAGAAATATACATGTAAAAAATGACATTGATAACAAGAATAGAGAGAACAAAATGAACGATATATTGTTGGAATTTAAAAACACGATCAAGACTTTGTTTGTAAGCAATTTCCATTTTTTCATAGAATTGTTTGAACCAAACGACAATGAAGTTACGGCTTTCTTCATGTTGCGGCGCTAAATATTGGCTCATCATGGGTATGAGTGTAAGCGATACAAAGCCTGACGCTAGAATTGCGATCGCAATCGTCATTGCAAATTCATATAAGAAACGTCCAACAATGCCTGGCATAAAAAAGACGGGAATGAATACAGCTACTAAAGAGATTGTCATTGAAACAACTGTAAATGAGATTTCGTGTGATCCTTTAAATGCTGCTTCACGGGAAGATAATCCTTGTTCGCGATTGGCTATAATATTTTCTAAAACAACAATGGCATCGTCAATGATAAAGCCTGTCGACAGCGTAAGTGCAAGCAACGTTAAGTTATTAAGGCTGAAATTCAAGAAATACATTACTGAAAAGGTGATTAAAATTGAGATGGGCAAACTAAGTGAAGGGATAATGGTTGCTTGCAAATTGCCTAAGAACATAAAAATTACAAAAACGACAAGTGCAATCGTTAGTAGGCCTGTTATTTTAACTTCTTTTACTGATTCTTTAATAGATTCGGTTCTGTCAACAATGACATCCATTTTTATACTAGCAGGTAATTGTTTTTGAATTTCTGGCAAAACTGCCTTGACGGTGTTTGCAACTTCAATGGAATTTGAACCCGGTTGTCGGCTCACCATGAGGACAATACTTCGTTCTGAGTTGTACCACGCCGCTGTGTACATTTTATCTGTACTGTCTGATACGGTGGCAACATCTTTTACCCGAAGGTTTGTTTGACTATTCAATAAAATTTCACCAAACTCTTTTGCTGTTTGCAGGCCCGCATCTGGTGAAATCGCATATACTTGATCGTGGCCTTGTAAAAGTCCCGCGGCACTATTGACGTTTGCCGCACTAATATCGCGTGCCACTTGATCAATACCAAGGCCACGTGCACGTAAAATTTCAGGATTAACACCGATGCGAACAGCATATTTTTGCCTGCCATTGGTATCAACTTTTGCTACATTTGGCAACATAGATAAGCGGGGCACAATGTAGTTATCCGAAAATTGATTTAGTTTCCAAATAGGCATTGTGTCTGTTCTGAGTGCGATAATAATGACAGGTTGTTCTGATGGATTCACTTTTTTGAAACTAGGCGGTGTTGTCATGGTTATTGGTAATTTTTTTTGTGCTACTGAGATTGCTGTGCCAACATCTTGTGCTGCTGTGTTGATTTTTACATCCAAGTTAAATTGTAATGTAATTTGTGATACCTCTTGTGCGCTACTCGATGTCAGGACATCTAGGCCGGGGATTGTTGAAAATTGCTGTTCCAAAGGCAATGCTACGGCTTGCGCCATTGTCTCTGCGCTAGCGCCCGGTAAATTTGCTGTTACGACAATTGTTGGAAATTCAACACTGGGTAGTGCGTTTACGGGTAGCTTTTGATAGGCAAATATACTCATTAATACAAGCCATACCATTAACAGCGTCGTCATTACGGGTCGTTTAATAAATATTGCTGAAATGTTCATGCAGCAACCTTTTCTGATGTTTTAATGGCTGTTTTTTCATTTTGAATCACTGCCTTTGTGCCATTTGTTAATCGTATTTGACCTTCAGTAACGATCACGTCTGCATCTGAAATGCCGGATTCAATGACGACAACTGCATCGAGCGTATCTTTGACGACAACGGGCATCTTTTTGACAGTTTTATTTTTTTCATCATAGGTGAAAACAAAAGCTCCATCTTGTCCCATCTGCAAGGCTTCAATAGGCAGAGTAATCGCATTTTTATGTTCACCAAATTGGATTTTTCCAACCACAGACATGCCGGGACGCAGCATTAGATTTTTATTTTCTACTTCAACCTTAACCCAGAGTGTGCGTGACTTTGTATCAACACCACTGTTGAATGCAACAACTTTTGCATTTGCCTTGATAGGCTTATCTTCAATATCAGTTAAAGAAACATTGATTGATTCCATCTTTGATTGTAATAATGCAGGGACAAAGCGTTCGGGTACCTCGAATAATACGGTGATTGGGTCTATCTGCTTGATTGAAACGAGTGGGGCATTTTCACTTTGTCTTACAAAATTTCCAACATCAACCTTTAAAAATCCTGCTATTCCATTAAGTGGACTCTTTATGCGAGCATAACCAATTTGAATTTTAAGAGAATCGATGAGTGCTTGATCGGAAGCAACTGATGCACGAAGACCCTTTGCTGTTGCTTCAGCTTTATCAAAAGAAGATTTTGAGGCCATGTCACGCTTGGCGAGTTCTGTGTTTCGTTTTAATTCTTTTTCAGATTGTGATAATGCGGCGGCATTTTTAACTTTTGTTGCTTCGGCTTGGCGTAATTGTGTTTGCAATAGTTCATCGTCAATTTCAATGAGAAGATCACCTGTCTTTACGGGTTGTCCTTCTTTGAAGTAAACCTTTTTAATTAAGCCATCAACGCGGTTTCGAATGGATACATCAGCAGTCGCTTGAAAGGTGGAGGGAATAGAAAGGGTGAGGGGCAATGTTTGTCGTTTAGGTGTTACCACACTGATGAAAGGTATATCCTTTGCAGGCTTTTCTTTCTTACTTAAAATTAAGCAAAGACCAATAATCATTATGCATAGCGTTACTGCGACGATGAGTTTTTGTTTTTTATCAAGAACTGT
>CAIOTO010000065.1 GCA_903861255.1 uncultured Alphaproteobacteria bacterium
TATTTTAAAAACCTGAAATTATTTTGATTAATTAATTCTATTTTTTACGATTTGTTAATACATTTTTGTTGAAATTAGAGTTGAGAACAACATCTGTTTAGGTGAATGAAAAATGATTTTTAGATATAATTCGAAATTATCGATTGCATTGTGTACATCGATTTTAATTTTAAGCATGAGCGCAAGCACTGCAGGAACAACATCTTCCTCGGGCACAACAAGTGTATCAACAGGAGCCGCTCCCACGACAACTGTCGCTGTGCTTCCGACATCAACAACCTCCACAACCCCAACGACAACTATTCCATCAACAACAGTTATGCAAGCTGTGCAAGACGTGGAAGCGCAAGTGGTCCCATACATCACACAACAAGTAAATCAACAAGTTGCACAACAAGCAGCATCGCAAGTAACACAACAAATATCACAACTTGGAACTCAACAAGTAGCACAAATTGCTTCACAGCAAGTGGCTCAAGCGTTATCTCAACAAGCTGCAGCCGTTATACAACAAATTGCACAACAGGCAGCACAGCAGGTATCACAACAAGTAGCACAACAAATTACACAACAAGTCGCACAGCAAGCTGCACAACAAGTAGCACAACAAGCAGCAAGCCAAGTAACACAGCAAGTCACACAACAAGCAACACAACTTGTTGCTCAGCAAGCGGCGCAGCAAGTAACACAACAATTAACACAGCAATCGCCACAGGTAGCACAGCAGATTGCTCAGCAAGCTGCACAACAGGCAACGCAACTTGTCGCACAGCAAATTCCAGCTCAAATAACGCAACAAGTGACACAACAAGCTCAACAAGCTGCAGCACAAATCTCACAACAAGTGGCGACACAAGTCGCAACACAAGCATCAACGCAAGTGGCACAAGAGTTAGCGCATCAATCACCAGCAATGGTGCAGCAAATTGCTCAACAAGTTGGACAGCAAACAACAGACCAATTAACAAAACAGATCGCGCCTCAAATTGCAGCACAAGCAGCAACACAGGCGAATCAACAAGTTACACAACTCATTACTCAGCAGCTAGCAACACAGTCACCAGCTATAGCCCAGCAGCTTGCACAACAAGCTTCACAGTCAGCAGCGCAGCAAGTAAATCAGCTGGTAGCACAAGAAGCAGCACAGCAAGTGGCGCAACAAATTGCACAACAAGCTGCGCAACAAGCTGTTCACCAAGCAATGCAATATATGGCAGACAAGAACGTACTTCAAGCCGAAGCTACTGCAGCAAGAAATGCAGCAGCAGCACAAGCATCAGCAGCTGGTGCTGCCGGCGGTGTGGCTGGTGCTGGCGTAGTAGCTGGTACTGCAGGTGCAGTGGCTGGCGCAGCTACCGCGGCTGGATCTACTGCTGGCACAACAGCAAAACCTTGCCCTTGCATGAACGGAACAGTAGCACCTGGCCAATGCATTTGCTAGACCACTCATCAATTAATAAAAAACCCGGTATCAATCCGGGTTTTTTTATGTGCAAACTAAAATATTACCAATTAATCAATCTTCAGCGCTTGTTTCTGTAATTTTATCAGTTCTTCAACACCAGTCTTTGATAAAGCAAGCATCTGCGCAAATTCTTCTTCGCTAAAAGGATCTTTTTCGGCTGCGGCTTGAATCTCAACTAAACGACCACTCCCCGTAATCACAAAATTTGCATCTACTTGCGCCGATGAATCTTCAATGTAATTTAAATCGAGCCGTGCTTCACCGTCAATAATACCACACGAAACTGCAGCAATATGGTCCGTTAAGGGCATTGCTGCAATCTTTTTATTCGTAACCAATTTTTGCAAAGCTTGGTGCAAAGCAACATATGCACCCGTAATGCTTGCTGTTCGTGTACCACCGTCTGCCTGCAAAACATCGCAGTCGATGCGTATTTGTCGTTCACCAAGCTTTTTTAAATCCACAACAGAGCGTAAAGCACGTCCAATTAACCGTTGAATTTCATGCGTACGGCCAGATTGCTTACCCTTTGCAGCTTCGCGATCAATGCGATCATGCGTTGATCGTGGCAACATACCATATTCAGCCGTGATCCAACCAGCACCCGTATTGCGCAAGAATGGAGGAACTTTTTCTTCGATTGTCGCAGCACAAATTACGTGTGTATCGCCAAATTTAACAAAACATGACCCTTCTGCGTATTTTACAAAACTAGGACCGAGAAACACTGGACGCAGCTCTGTTGGTTGGCGGCGATCTGGACGCATAAAAAACCTCTTAAATTATTAATGTATATCATATTCAAAGTGAGTATACTCAGCAGCAGACGTTTTTGAAACACTTTCAAGCACAATGACCAGAAAAATATACATTATTGCAGGCGAAGCGTCTGGCGATCTACTCGGCAGCAACCTGGCAAATGCATTAATAAAACAGCAACCAGACCTTATGCTACGGGGTATTGGCGGCGATCTTATGCGCGATTCTAACGTAGATTTACTGTTTCCATACGATGAAATTGCCGTCATGGGACTCATCGAACTTATCCCCCATATACGTCGCATCAAAAAACTTATTCAAAAAACAATCGATGACATTTGTGCATTTAAACCTGACGTTCTTGTAACGATCGATTCACCTGGTTTTTGCAACCGTGTCATTGCCGGTGTTAAAGCGCGCTTAAATATCCCTTGCGTACATTATGTCGCGCCGTCGGTGTGGGCATGGCGCCCAAAACGCGCGTATAAACTTGCGAAATGGGTACGTGTTGATCACCTGATGTGCCTCTTTCCCTTTGAGCCACCTTATTTTACTGTACATGGCTTGCCAGCAACCGTTGTCGGGCATCCTGTTATTAGTATGGATTGGTCTAAGGATGACACGTTAGTTGAAACACTGGGGTTAAATCCACTTAAAAAAAGCATTTGCCTTCTACCCGGCAGCAGACGTGGTGAGATTAAAAAGCACCTCGCCATTTTTGCAGAAACTGTAAAAGATTCAGACGCCAATATTATCATTCCAACATTTGATAAATTTGCAGGCGAAATCAAAACAGCCCTCCCCTTTGCACACGTTATTACCGATACTGTGCTCAAACAAAAAGCAATGGTGCTATGTGATGCAGCATTAGCCGCCAGTGGCACCGTATCATTGGAACTTGCTATGGCTAAAACGCCAATGATTATTGCTTATCGCGCATCTTGGCTCACTGTGATGTTGCTTAAACGTCTTTTGACAATCACATCTGTTTGCCTCGTCAACATTTTGCTTGGCAAAAAGGTGGTTCTTGAATATTTACAAGAGGCATGTAATGCTAAAGACTTAAAGATCGCGTTAACGGCTCTGCTTGATGGGAAAAACCCCGATGGCACAGCAACTGAACAAACACCTGAACTTTTTGATCAAATTCGCCATTTATTAACCCCTTCTGACGGAAAAATGCCCGCAGAAAAAGCAACAGAGGTTGTGCTTAGTTATGTTAAATAAAATTATACTTGCGTGTGTGTGCATTGCCTTTACTGGCTGTGGTTTTGAGCCTGTTTATAAAGCAAGAACGGCTGCAGCACGGCCGCAATCGTTTAAACTGAATGTCACTGGATCAACAGATCAAGCCTACACGACACATAAGCTTAAAAAAGAACTTGAAACATTGCTACCAACGATTTCGCAAAAAGTAGATCGCCAGCTAACGGTAAAAGTTGTACTTGAAGAATCATATGGAAACATCGCTTACAATGCGAACGCAAAGGCACAACGTAGCCAAGGCCAGCTTCGTGCTATCGTGCATGTTCTTGATGGTGGACTTAAACCAATTCATGAGGCAAAACTAGATGGCGCTACGTCTTATACCGTTGACTATGTTGAAGAATTTTCAACGATTTCAGCTGAATCCGGCGCGCGTGAACGTTTGATAAAGAATTTAGCGCAAGACATTGCGCATGAATTGTCATTGTGTGAAGTGAAGTAGAAAAAACAAATCAGAACGCTTGACATCTAGTGCCTTGTGTCATATTTTCGCTAGCACGATAAACACTCTTTCTTATCACTACGCGTGATTCAAGGCCATTCCATGTCAAAAAAATTACCTGTCACTGTACTTTCCGGCTTTCTTGGTTCTGGAAAAACAACCCTGCTTAACCACATTTTGAATAATCGTGAAGGCCTTCGCGTCGCTGTAATTGTCAATGATATGGGTGACGTTAATATTGACGCTGATTTAATCAAACATGGTGGGTCTGAACTTAGACATACCGAAGAAAAGCTAATTGAAATGAGCAACGGCTGCATCTGCTGCACGCTTCGTGAAGATTTGCTTGAAGAAATAATAAAAATTGCCAATGAAAACCGATTTGATTATCTGCTTATTGAATCAACAGGCATATCAGAACCCCTCCCCGTTGCCGAAACATTTACATTTGAAAACGAAGATGGAGCAAGCTTATCAGACGTCGCCACGCTTGATACCATGGTCACAGTTGTTGACGCATTTAATTTCCTTAAAGATTATAGTTCACAGGATTTTCTACATCAACGCGGTGAATCAGCCGGTGAAGGTGATGAACGCACTGTCGTAGACCTACTGATTGAACAAGTTGAATTTGCCGATGTCATTATTTTGAACAAGGTTGATTTGGTAAGCCCTGCTGAACTACAGCAACTGACCGGCATCATTAAAATGTTCAATACTCGGGCACACATTGTTGTGTCTAAATTTGGTAAAGTTGCCATTGATCAAGTCTTAGGCACTGGTTTATTTGATTTTGATGAAGCAAGCATGGCGCCAGGTTGGCTTAAAGAACTTCACGGCGAACATGTCCCCGAAACACTTGAATATGGCATTAGCAGTTTTGTCTATCGATCACGCAAACCCTTTCACCCCAATCGTTTCTATAAAGTCATTGAAACAGAATGGCCAGGTGTTATCCGTTCAAAAGGTGTTTTCTGGCTAGCCAGTCGTTTTGATTTTGCTGGAAACTGGTCACAAGCGGGCGCAATCTGCCGAAATGAAATGGCCGGTTCATGGTGGGATGCTATGGATAAAGAAGAGTGGCCAGACAATCCTGAATGGCTCAAAGGAATTGAAAAACATTTCTATGACAAGGCTGGCAATCCCAACCCATACGGTGATCGCCGTCAAGAAATCGTTATTATTGGCATTGAAATGAATAAAGAAAAAATTATATCCCTGCTCGATGCATGTCTGTTAACAGATGCAGAAATGAGCTTAGGCAAAGACGAATGGAAAAAATTTACCGATCCGTTTCCATGCTGGGAATTAAAAGAAGATTTGTAAATTTCGCATCAAAACAGCATCTGCGTTAAAAAATCTTATGCTTATTTTCTGAAATAATTGTATAGTATGTACAGCGAATTCATGACCCTTATGAAAGCACACTCCACATATGTTTTCAACAACAGCAAATATGCTCACTCTTGTTCGAATTGTATTGATTCCAGTTCTGGTGCTTGCTTTCTATATGGGGACGCCGCAATGGAGACTTGCTGCAGCCATTATATTTATTGTTGGATGCATAACGGATTATCTTGATGGATACGTTGCACGGACATTTTCTCAAGTATCGCGCCTTGGACAATTCCTTGATCCAATGGCAGACAAGCTACTGGTTGCAACAACTCTGTTTCTGATGGCGGGATTTGATCGCATTAGTCGTTACTCATTCATTCCAGCAATTATTATTTTAAGCCGCGAGATCCTTGTTTCTGGCCTTAGAGAGCATTTAAGTGATTTTCGAATAACCGTTACAGTATCCAGGCTTGCAAAATGGAAAACAGCCATTCAAATGCTCGCTATTTGTTTCCTACTTGTTGGCGATACAGCCGAAATTGTAACACCCGCAAGGTACTTAGGCGAAGTAATGCTTTGGTGCTCTGCGATATTGACAATCATTACAGGGTTTAGCTATATAAAATTATCAATAAGACACTTTTAAGAAACAACCACCCATTCGCGTCATCACAGGGCTTGACCCAGGGATCTAAAACACAAAAAATATATACGTATTACGTGTTAAACTACTAAAAAACAGCCGAAGTCACTGGGTCAAGCCCGGTGACGACAATCGTTCGGGAAAAATGAGGATTAATATGACTACAAATAATGAAGAAAAAACGGCTAATGAAGCTATGGATAATGAAACAATTTCAGCTGAAGAAAACGTGCATGAAGCTGAAATCATCACATTAGAACCAACACTCGAGCAACAACTCGCTGAAATGAAAGATCAATGGATCCGTGCTGTTGCTGAAACTGAAAATATTCGTAAGCGTGGTCAACGTGAAAGAGAAGATGCAACCCGTTATGCGCCATCAAACTTAGCACGTGACATTGTTGGCGTTGCAGATAACTTACGCCGTGCACTGGATGCGTGCGCAAAAGAAGATCTTGATCAACTAACAAGCAATGTGAAAAGCCTTATCACGGGCGTAGAATTGATCGTTAAAGAACTTGATACGACGCTTGAACGTCATCATATCAAACGTTTACAACCACTACATGAAAAGTTTGATCCAAATCACCACCAGGCTATGTTTGAAATTGAAAGCGCCGACTACCCAGCGGGTACCGTGCTTAATATCATGCAAGATGGTTATTTATTGCATGATCGTTTGCTTCGTCCAGCTATGGTTGGTGTGAGTAAAGCGCCTACAGCAACCACGGCTGAGACAAACAAAACCGTTGATGAGACTGCTTAATAATCACAATGTTTTAAGAGTGTAATTCTATAAAATGGTTACACTCTTAGCAAATCAGACAATGACTCTACTGCTCTAACGATCTGATTTTCAAGAAAACGACAATCTTTTTTAACTTGAGTATAATGAACAACTTTTATATTACCAATGAAATAACCTTGGCGCTTCAATACACGCAGATAAAACAGAAATGCTTTGCAAATAAGAATATTGTCATCAATAAAATAAATATCACGTGGCGCGGAACAATCACCAACACGTGAAAGATAGGTTAAAATAGATTTCATAGCTCTTCCTTTAATAGGAGCTCCAGCATAGATATATTTTAAAATATTCAATTGAAACATATCACATCCCCTTATCAAAAATAGCGACATGATATCTTCATCGGGTATATCTTTCCAGAACATTTCTTTGTGCCAATACGCAGAATTTACTTGAAATGCACCCAAATCTGGATAAATTGACAAAACAGGCCTTTTCATAAACTTGCCGCCTCTGGAATAGTCAATATATTTACATATATCAGAACAAACCATCGTGGGTATAACCCCATTCAAATCAGCTAATTCATCAGAAAACAGATCAACATATGTAGCATTCGCATCTTTCGCGGGTTCATTAATACGCGTACCAGCTATTTCAAATTGTTGTTCATGTGCAAAATTATCACCAGCAGACAAAAGATAAAGCGTTGACTTGCGCTTTCTTGCCAGTATAATTTTTTTTACGTCTGTACTCACAAGTTTAAATTGTGGATTTGAACTATCTACAGTGCGATCAATATCAAGTGCAAGAAAGACATCATCAAAATCAGAGAAAACTAAATCATTACGACCGGCAGCCCCCAATATAGCAAATATTTTTTTAGGTTCATCTGTTGATATAAACCCAGACACATTTCCAGTTAAACCAGCAACGGGCTGTTCATACAAATAAGCAGTATGTTCGGATCTTTGAATAGCCTCGATGAAACTCAAAGGGGCACGATCACCCCTTAATCCTTCTTTCTCTTCCTCCGCACAGAACGCAGCAAAAGAATATGCAAACACACATAAAACAACCAAAAAACGCTTAAACGTCATACGCCACAAAAACTCCTAGATTTATTATAAAAAGGTGTTTCGCATCGTAAATACCACCCACCCATTGTCATCCCCGGACTCGATCCGGGGATCTCTATAATTGAAGCAGCATATATATTGTATTTATGCCTTTAAATCACGACATAATTAAATATTTGCCTTTGAATATTTACAGATAATCGTGTCGAACACGAGTATGACAGTGCAGTTCAGAAGTTACGATTCCATCATCTTTTTAAAACTTAGACCAAAAGAAATATAATCAATTCACATGATCATTGCAATTAAATTACGACAAATTAATTCAAAAATATGCAGGATTTCTGAGAGATCTTGTGCCTTTAACTGATCTGCTTTAATCTGAGATAATCACACATTCATCAAAGACATCACCTTGGAATCAGCAGAAAAACTAACTAGCCTTCGCCTCGCACTCAAAAAAGAAAGAGCATACGCATTTTTAGTGCCTTGCAGTGATTCCTTTCAAAATGAATACCGCGCAGCGCCTGATGAACGCCTAGCCTGGCTAACGAAGTTTGATGGTTCTTCTGGACTTGGAATCATTACACTTGAAAAGGCAGCCGTCTTTGTTGATGGCAGATACACACTGCAGGTAAAAAACCAAATCGATTCCACGCTTTTCGAAGGCCTTTCCATTGATCAACGTGATGCATGGGCAGCAGCTAATATTCCAGCAAATGCTGTTGTGCTGTATGATCCATGGCTTTTCAACTTTACCGAACTTAAAACATGGCAAACACGCGCCAACGAAGCACATTTTGAGCTTAAGCCAACACCAGTCAATTTAGTCGATTCAATTTGGTCTGATCGCCCAAAGGCACAAACAAAACCTGCCTTTTTGCATGACATAAAGCAAGCAGGTCTTTCTTTTATACAAAAGCGAGACGGATTAACAAGCTTACTCAAACAAAAAAAAGCAGATGCACTTCTTATTGGGAATTCCGAATCACTCAATTGGCTGCTTAATATCCGTGGGTTTGATTTGGAATTTACACCGATCGCCAACATGTACGGCCTATTTTATAAAAATGGCACAATGGATGTTTTTGCGGACTTAAGTAAAATCACGCAGCAAATTAAAGATTCACTAGTATCCGATGTAACCTTTCATGATCTAACAACGTGCGAAGCTTTTGTAACAAACAAAATCGTCAAAAAAAATGTGATTTTTGATACAGCCAAAACACCTGTTGCACTGATTTCTTTTCTGCATCAAGGAAACAACACACTCATTCCACTAACAGATCCGTGCCTTCCTTTGCGCATGATTAAGAACGCAGTCGAACTGCGTGGTTTTAGGCACTCCCATCGACGCGACGGCGTTGCACTGGTTAATTTCTTAGCTTGGCTGTCCGAAGAAGCACCAAAAGGTCAACTCACAGAAATCGATGCGGCGAACTATCTTGAAAATTGCCGCAAGGAACAAAAATCATTTCACTCCCTTAGCTTTCCAACCATTGCAGGATTCGCGGCTAACGGCGCTATTGTTCACTATCGTGCAACAGCAGAAACAAATGCCCGTATTGAACATGGCCTATTATTGGTGGATTCAGGCGCCCAATATCTAGACGGCACAACTGATGTCACACGCACCATCGCAATCGGCAAACCAACTGCTGAACAATGCGATCGTTTTACACGCGTATTAAAAGGGCATATCGCCGTCGCACAAGCAATCTTTCCACCCAACACGTCGGGCACTCAGCTTGATACACTTGCCAGACAGTTTCTATGGCAAGCTGGACTCGATTACAACCACGGCACAGGCCATGGCGTTGGCAGCTTTTTAAATGTGCACGAGGGCCTTTATGGCATTATTTCAAAATCGATATACCGCACGATTTTGGAACCCGGCATGGTTGTATCAAATGAACCTGGTTACTATAAAACTGGAGAATACGGCATTCGCATCGAAAGCCTTGTGGCTGTTGTTGAAATTTCCCCCGCAAATGCGGACAAAGCAGCAAAGCTAGGGTTTGAAACACTGACCCTAGCCCCTATTGATCGAAAACTGATTAAGAAAAAATTACTAACACATGATGAAATCGATTGGCTAAACAGTTATCATGCGCATGTGTATACTCACTTAAGTCCATACCTTAATGAGCATGTTAAGGTATGGCTTGCGGAAGCTACAAAGGCGTTGTAAAGTTTATTATTGCATTTTGATTTCATATTCTATATTTTTTATTATTTAGAAAATCAGAAAAACAGAGAATAAAATTATGCATAAAATTTTATCATTACTTTTACTTATTATTTCGAACCAAGTCTTTTGTTCGGATTTTGAGTCAGCTCACATTAAAGCAATAGATTCTGTTACAGAGATTCAAAGGCATTTGGACGATCATGGGATTCCTATAAATGGAGAGACTCTCTTTGTAATTGACGCTGACGAAACAATTGCCAGAGCTCATTATATGCCACACAATTGGGAAATCGAGCGACAGTACAAAAGACATATGTCAGAAATCATATATGCATTTGCTCAGTCAATAGAAAAGACTATTGACGATAAAGATATGTGTAAAAGAATTAGCACAGTTATGTGCAGACACACTCATTTTTCAGAGCTCACCGAAAATGCTTGGGTCCCATTTCTTAACGAATCAAGGACAGCTGGAGCAAAAATAATTATTGTTTCTTCACGTTCATTTGCGGATTCTCATGAATATGATCCGCAGAGAATTCCATTTTTTGAGGACCTTGATTTTAAGAAAGCAGATTTACTTTATGCTAATCATAAAAAGGACAAAAGAATAAATGAATGGTTAACAGCACAGAAAGCATTAGGCCACGAATTCAAAAACATTGTATTTATAGATAATTTAATGAAGCACTGCAACGAAATCATAGGATCACCCGAACTTTCCGACTACACACGAATTGCCTTTGAACACAATGCATATAAGAATTATTTCGAAAAATATTACAGAAACGTACTTATGCGTCAGTTAGGTGAAGCCTACCGAAACGATAGAGCAATGACCGACGTCGAAATTCTAAGTGAAGCAATAACTGACGGCACTATTTAAAAGCAAATAAAAATAGTGTACAATGTTACATAATGGTATCATAATATTAGGTCATGTCATGCATCTGTGGGTCCGGCTCTATCTCAAGTGGAATGGCCAATTGATTGGTGTTGACCCGTATGGCAACCAATATTACCAAGAAAAAAAATATTCACATAAACGTAAGCAACGCCGTTTTGTACTATACAAGGGCATTGAAGAAGCAAGCAAGGTCCCTCCCCTTTGGCACAGCTGGCTGCATTGCACGACAAATGATGTACCAAACGATAACGGAACAGTGTTAACTTGCAAAACAAAACATATACCAAATCTCACAGGAACGCCTTTAGCGCATAATCCAAAAACATCGCATTTCACAAGCGACGGACACTTAAAAAAGCCGGACTATACGGCATGGAACCCAACACACTAATGCAACAACCTATTTCTTTTAACGTAGAGGCCGATGACGTTGGCCTTAGACTCGATCGTTTTCTTAATGCACATTTTCCTGCCGAGAGCCGTTCACGTGTACAACAGTGGCTTGAACAGGGCTGTTTGATGCGTGGAAATGCGCCTTTTAGCCAAGCAAGCTATAAAGTAAAAGCTGGCGAGACTTATATTCTGACACCGCCGGAACTCGAAGACACACATATCATCGCACAAGACATACCTATTGATATCATTTATGAAGACGATGATATTCTTGTACTTAATAAACCCGTAGGACTTGTCGTTCACCCAGCGCCAGGACATAAAGATAGCACGCTTGTAAATGCGCTTTTGGCACATTGCGGTGATAGTTTGTCGGGCATTGGCGGCGTTAAACGCCCCGGCATCGTGCATCGCCTTGATAAAGACACAAGCGGCCTTATGGTCGTTGCAAAAAATGATTACGCGCATAATGCATTAAGTGCACAGTTTCACCCAGATGCACAAACGTTAGAGAAATCACTCGTGCGCCGCTATAAAGCACTTGTTTTTGGAAAGCCTGCCCGCACAACACTCACCCTTGAAGACAACATTGGACGTCACGCAAGCAATCGTCACAAGATGGCCATCATGAAATACAGCGGCGGGAAAAAGGCAATTACACATATAGCTCTTGATGAAAGCTGGGAGCTAGAGGGAATTTCAACACCTATTAGCCTTTTGGACTGTCATCTAGGCACCGGGCGTACGCACCAAATTCGTGTGCATTGCCAATCCATTAATTGTCATATTATTGGCGATCCATTGTATGGAAAATCTCAATATCAACGCTTAAAGAACATGCCAGAAGTCATTCAAAACTTATCGCGACAAGCACTGCACGCGTATAGATTATCACTCATTCACCCAACAACTGGTGATTTGTGTGATTTTACGTGTGATTTACCAGCAGATATGACGGCAATGATTGATGTTTTGCGTGAGAGTGAAAATTAATCAATCGCACACTTTACTCTTCTAACCAAGCAAATGTTCCAATGCGCTTTTAATTGAGTTAATTGACGCTTGATCTGAAACATCAAAAACATCTGGGGCATTCTGCTTAGCAAAGTCGAGTAATGCTGTATGTGTTATGCTACTCACTATAAATGTGTCCGTTTCATCAACATAGGGCTTCATTCTTTCTGTTTTTGCTTCCTCTTGCTTGATTTGAGAATTAACATCCCTAATTTGCCTTGTGTTAGCAGTTAGTTGCTGATTATACTCAGCCCACATTAATTTTTTATACGCTTTTAAATTTTCAGCATCTAATTCTGTTATGCTTTTTAATTCATCTTTTATTGAGTTTTTTCTGGCCTCTAAATCAGCAGAATTTTGCTGAGCAATCAGGAGTATCTCTTTTTTCTCTTCAATAATTTTATTGATTTTGTCATAACGTCTTTTCAAATCATAATGAGACACGCATATACGTTTTCGCGAGTTTCCTCCTTCATAAATTCCTCCGTTAATATGAATCTGTGTTTCCATACTAATTTGATCTAACAAAGCACTCATTTGCGGTTTAAATTGCATGCAATAATAGCCAGAACGATCTTCTGCTGCATCTTCAGACGAAAAAGAAGCATCTGAAAAAAAACTTAAGAACAAAGAAAAATAAATTAGAAACATCATAAAAAACCTCTTTACTACTAAATAAGAACAAAAATGCACACTTTAAAGAAAAAAATCAATCTTTTCTTACTTCTTTTTTCACTTCAACCATACCACCTGCAGCACGCCTGAAATAAAGTCCACCAACGGTGGCACCTTTAAAATCAGCTTGCATGAGTTGTTGGCAAACCTGATCTATTGCAGCATCAGGTGGCATATAAGACGCCAATGATAATTGCCTAATCACATGACCTAAAATACGCTTCTGCAGCACGACATGTTGCGCTTGAAACGCCTTTAGTGAAAATCGATCTAATGCGTAGGCGCTAAAAAACGTCGCGACACTTTCATCCAAAAATTCATCCACATCTTGTAACTTTTTAATACTCGCAGCAACAGCATCAGGCGCCAAAAGCTCTTGCTCATATAAATTCGAAAGTGCTTTCCTAAGACGCACACGTTCAAATGCATCATTTGTATTGCTGGGGTCATCACACCATTCACAACGGAAAGCCTTAAGCGTTGCAATCAAACGCTCTTTAGGTACACTCAGCAATGGCCGCACTAATTTCCCAAATGGCATCATACGAACAGCACTCATCGACGACAACCCCTTTAACCCTGACCGATGTGCAAGACGCATAAAAAATGTTTCAATTTGATCGTCTTGGTGATGCGCTGTCAACAATGCTCCAACACCATTTGCCAAACACCATTGACCTAGCAGATCATAGCGCGCCACACGGGCACGTTCTTGAATTTTTGTGTGTGGGACAGAATCGTGATTCCACACAAGTGTTTCATGCCTGATACCTTTTTCAGTCAATAAATCATGAACCCATTGCGCTTCATCAGTTGAGTTACTGCGGAGCCCATGATCCACTGTCAGTGTAGTCATTTGCAAATCATTGCTATCAGCATAATGCTTTGTCAACAATGCAAGCGCCAAACTATCAGCGCCTCCTGAAACTGCGACAGCAAAGGGTGTTTTTAACAAAAAAGGAGCCATCAGCTCCTCAAATTCAATGTCAGTTATAAACATTTTACGCCTGCAGCCATCCTATTACTTTCTCTCAGCTATATAAGAGCTGTTTCATTATTGGATGAGTATTAGGTGATCAAGGATCGAGGAACACAGCGTACTGAAGTACGTGAGTACCCGCAGATTTCCGTAGATCAACGCTATAATCATTCAATAGTGGAATAGCTATTGGTGACTCAAGAAACGTTCCGCCTCTAACGCCGCCATACAGCCCTGCCCTGCCGCTGTAACAGCTTGTCTGAACACTTTATCTTGCACATCACCCGCGGCAAACACACCAGGCACTGATGTCTGCGTACTATTTGGCTTTGTCACAATATAGCCTTCAGAATCCAAACTCAACTTTCCTTTGAATAGACTACTTGCCGGATCGTGACCAATTGCCACAAAAAGCCCATCAACATCAAGCCTATTCATCTCACCAGTAACCGTATCCTTCAGCATAAGATGTGTCAATGTTGTAGGATTTTCGCTGCCACACACTTCATGGACATCTGCATTCCAAATAACAGATATCTTTGGATGTGCAAAAAGACGATCTTGTGCGATTTGTTCTGCACGCAAACGATCACGCCTATGAATCAATGTAACATGTTCTGCGTGGTTCGTGAGATAGATGGCTTCTTCAACCGCAGAGTTTCCACCACCAACAACAGCAACACGTTTCCCACGAAAGAAAAACCCATCACACGTTGCGCAAGCAGAAACACCAAACCCACGGAATTTCGTTTCAGATTCAAGTCCTAACCAGCGCGCCTTAGCACCCGTTGCAATAATAACTGTATCGGCTACGACCACATAACCATCCTCTGTCGTTGCCTGAAATGGATACGTTTTAAAATCAACACTCATGATTGTATCTTCAATCATCTGCGTGCCAACATGTTCTGCTTGCTTACGCATTTCATCCATGAGAAACGGCCCTTGAATGACTTGACTAAAGCCAGGGTAATTTTCAACATCTGTTGTAATCATCAACTGCCCACCTGGTTGTATGCCGAGCGCTTGTACAGGTTTCATACTGGCTCGCGCCGCATAGATCGCCGCTGTATAACCCGCAGGACCACCGCCAATAATAAGCGTTTTGGTACGAATTAAATTTTGTTGCGGCAAATTTTCTGAATTAAGCATTACTGGTATCCTTTAACAAACTATCTAACTTCCCTGCAGCATCAAGCGCATACAAATCATCACAACCACCGATATGTTTATCGTTAATAAAAATCTGAGGAACCGTTTGTTTGCCATTTGCACGCGCGATCATTGCATCACGAAGTTCTGGCTGTTGCGAAATATCAATTTCTGTAAAACTTGCCCCTTTTTTAGTGAGCAACTTTTTTGCGCGCACGCAATAGGGACAAACTTCTTTTGAATAAACTTCGATTTTTAACATACCATATTCCTGTTTAGTAACGTGTTCTTGTTGGGTAAAATATTGACATCCACCGCCGATCACAAGCAATACAAAAATAAGCCTAAAATGTGAGCATATTTGCGCAATGGCTATGCCAAGAATTCCTAATAATGACACATGCAAAACGTGAGTTGGAGAAGACGTAAAACATGCTAGCACAGAGGAATATAATAATAAAGCATACTTCTCAAACATGGAAGTGACTTGAACGCTCAAATTTTCTGGAAAATGGCGTCCCCAACGGGAGTCGAACCCGTGCCGTCGCCTTGAAAGGGCGGTGTCCTAGGCCTCTAGACGATGGGGACTTGATGTTCTGTAAACTACTATATTTCGCAGCATCTGTCAATAAAAAATATTGACATTGCGTCCAAAAAAACGAAAAGGAAGAGTTACATATCCTTTGGATTAAACCGGAACGCGCTTGTCTTCCACTGTTCATACTTCTTAGGTGGAAACGGGAGTGGGCTACAATCTTTGTCCAGCACCGCACGTTTTGCACTTTCTGCAGCCGTTCTAAAGGCGGGATCCTTTGCCATACGATCCTTATCCATAATCTCTGCAGCCTTGACTGTACCATCTGGCTCAAGATCCATCTGAATATCCACAATGATATCCTTAGCACCTTGCGAGCCTGCATGGAATGTCCAGCACTTACGAATAGCTTGGCGTACAGCATCAATTTCATTCGCCGTTAAGGTTGCACCAATAGAATCAGCAGGCGCGCCTTGCTGATCACTACCATCTTCGTCAACGAGCTTATTTAAAAGATCATCCATGGCCTTTGCTGATTTTTTGGCTTTTGGGTCTGGTTTTTTGTTTTTATCGTTTTCTTTTGACTTGTGTAGATTCACCAGCGCCTTATCATCTGATTTTTTTGTTTTCTTTTGGTCTTTTACTGTTTCTTTTTTCTTTTCCGTTTTTGGCTTTACAATATCTTTTTTCTTATCATCTTTTTTATCGTCTTTTTTAGGCGCATCCTTTTTCGGATCTTTTTTCAAAATATGAGCAGCATCTGGATCAATTTTAGGTATTTCTTTTTTTGGTTGTGCCTTTGGTTCAGACTTTGGTTCAGACTTGACTTTAGTTTCTTCAAGAATCTTTTTTTCTGCTGTTGGAGGAGGAGTCGTGTCTTGCGGCTTCTCTTCAACAGGCGGCTTTATAGCATCTTGCATCTTCTGATTAATTGGTGACAATTTTGGTGCAGCTGACTTCTCCGCAATATTTACAAAATCTATAACCATAGGACTATCGTCTTTAATCAAACGATTAAATGGATCCCCTACTCCCAGCAGAACAAGGATAAAGATTAGTGTATGTATGATGAGCGAGGCAATTGCAGCGCGTTTCATAGAGGCGGCCTTGTCCTATTTGATGTAGCAGCTGATGAGGCCTTCTCGATTACAAGTTTGCGGCGTTGCGCTATTGAGTTACCAACGGCAGAAACTTTCGGTGCGGCAGGCTTCTCTTGCTTCTGTTGCGCAATCTTAGGTGCTACGTGGTTTTGCGTGGGCATTTCAGCAATCAAAGAAACGCGTGAAAAACCAGCAGCTGCAATTGCCCCCATTGCTTCCATGATTTGCCCGTAAGGCAGTTTTTTATCACCACGCACATATACCTTAGTGTCGGGCTTGCCATCAGATGCTTCTGTCAATTTTTTCAAAATATCAGGCATTGGCAATTCATTTTCTTGGAAATAGGTTTTACCATTTCCATCGATTGATACGACCAATGGCTCAACTTGTTGATCGTTCATTTGTGCCGCTTGCGTTTTTGGCAAGTCCACTGGAACACCAACTGTTAACATAGGCGCTGTTACCATAAAAACAATCAAAAGCACCAACATAACATCAACGAGTGGTGTTACATTGATATCGCTTGTTGGACGAAAACTGCGCCGACGTCTATTGCCGCGCCCAGTATTATTTGAAGAAAGATTTCCTGCCATTTTACCTTACACATTCTCTTCAAGTTGACGAGAGATTATTGAAATGAATTCACTCGAAAATGCGTCCAAACGATTCGCATAGCGATTCAAATCACTTGAGATCTTATTGAAAGCTATCGCCGCAGGAATTGCTGCAATAAGACCTATCGCCGTTGCAAACAATGCCTCAGCAATACCAGGAGCTACAACAGCTAAGTTTGCACTTTGCTGAGTCGCAATTGCACCAAAGCTATTCATGATACCCAAAACAGTTCCGAATAGCCCTACAATCATACCATTTGAACCGAGAGATGCTAGAAATGTCATATAACGTTCAAGTTGCTCCATCTCACGTCCAAGTGTCAATTGCATAACACGATCAATTCGCTGTTCAAGCGTGCCACGGAACTCATTCGTGCGAACTTTACCCTTTGAAAGGGTTCTGCGCCATTCGCGCATTGCCGCACAAAAAATCATCGACAAAGGATCTTTAGGATTCTTATGAATCCGTTCATACAGATCATCAAGTGCCCCACCTGACCAGAACGCGTCCTCAAATTTATCTGCGGCTGAATTCATACGACGCAAACGATAGACCTTATTTAAAATAATTGTCCACGACCAGATTGAGGCAACAATGAGACCCAAAATAACGAGTTTGATAATAGGCTCGGCACCTAAGAACATATCCCACATGCTCGGGTTAAATGCCGCTGGCATATGTGACATCTGCCCTGCAACAGCGTTGGGTATTTGTGCTACGTGTGAAGTATCCATAAAATTTTCAGTCCTTATATTCTCAATATATTCTCAATGTTAATGTGCGTTTAGTGCATCTTTGTTTTTAATAATTCAGGTATGCGTATTGGTTTTCCTGTTTGTGGATTGACAAAAGCCAGTGTAATCGTTGCATTTACAATCAACTGCTCTTGCTTAATGATCCGTTGAACACAACGAATTGACGCCCCTCGAATTTCGACAGCATCAAGTGTAACTGTTAATTCTTCACTCAAACGAGCTGGGCTTTTAAAATCAATCTCCACATGGTTTACAACAAAATTTCCCGTCTGCGATGTAATAAGCTGTGCATGATCGATACCTTTGTGGTAAAAGAATCGTGTACGGCATCGTTCCATAAAATTTAAATAACGCGAGTGATAAACAATTCCACCTGCATCGGTGTCTTCAAGAAAAACAGTTACGATATATGCGTTCATACTATAAGGTTCAAGCGACATGATGCGAATTATTTACGTTCTATTTATTTGTATCGTATTTTGCACCCAAATTTCTAGTACTTTCTCGTCAAATGTCCAATCTGAATTTAGGATTGTGACCAGTTTCTCATTACTGCAAAACTGGGTGAACGTATTAACGCGTAACATTCCCTCCGATATATCAATCATTTCAATAAAAAGCCTAGTCCCCCTAAACAGCGATCCACACATCTATCAAATCACACCAATGGACGCAAAGGCAATGGAAGAGGCTAATTTAATTGTCACAATCGGTTTATCATTTGAATGCTGGATAAGCAACTTTTCCTCTCCCTCCTCTGCAAATACCACACTCTTGCAAGCGTCGAAAGATGTTGAAGCAAGACTTCTCCCAGCGCCCGACCCTCACCTGTGGCATGATGTTCAAAAAGTCCGGCAAATGATTACAAATATAACAAGGGTTTTATGCGAAAAAATTCCTAAGGCTGCCACTATTATCAACGAGAATGCACGCGCGTACGACGCAAAATTAGTTGAACTTGATGCCTGGATAAAAGGTGAAATAGGAAAAGTGCCTCTTGAAAAGCGAAAAATAATCACAACACACGACGCTTTTTATTATTATGGAAAAGCATACGGGGTTACATTTTATGCCCCTATTGGGCTTAGCACCGAAGCAGAAGCAGACTCTAAAACTGTTGCTCTGCTGATCGATCAAATTAAGACCGAAAATATAAAAGCAATCTTTTTTGAAAATCTAGCAAATCGCAGTATCGTTCGCATAATTGCCGAAGGAACAGGTGTTCAGATGCATGAAGATGATCTTTTATATGCAGATTCTTTATCTGAAGAAAGCGGAGTTGCGCGTGATTATATAGCCATGATGAAGCATAATACATCACTTATGGTTAAAGCATTAATAAAAGGGATAACGGCTACTCAGCAAACACAGCCTCAGTAAAACCATGAATTTTATGGCCAGGACATAACTTTGCAATTTCAGCTCGAAGCTCTTCAATTCCAAGACGTTTTTCAGAGCTTGTTACGCCTAAAATTGGAAATGCCGCGCCATGCTTTTTAATTGCAGTTTGTGTTTCTTCTTGAACTTTAGCCAAAGCAGTAGCACTTATTTTATCTGTCTTGGTTAACACAACTTGATACGAAACAGCCGTTTCATCAAGCATTTTCATCATCTCAATATCATTTTTCTTGATACCATGACGGCTATCAATCAAGACATACACACGTTTTAACGTAGGACGCCCCATCAAATATTGACGTACAAGTTTTTGCCATTGCGCAACCAGCGCTTTTGGCGCCTCTGCATAGCCATAACCTGGCATATCAACCATTATCAATTCGTGATGAAGCTGAAAAAAGTTAAGCATTTGCGTACGGCCAGGCGTATTCGATGAACGAGCAAGTGTTTGCCGACTAGTAAGCGCATTTATAAGACTTGATTTACCGACGTTTGAACGACCAGCAAAAGCAATTTCTGGCAAGGAATATTCAGGAAGATCCTCAATTTTTTGCACACTTCTTAAAAAAGGACACTCTTGTGCAAAGAGCCAATTAGCCCATTCTTGGGGGTTTGCCCATCTCATTATTTTTACCGTTTCTTACGTGTATTCGCAGCGCGTTTTGCTTTATCTTTTTCTGACGAATGATTGATGTAAAGCTGTTGTAATATTGTCAAAACGTTGCTCCATGCCCAGTAGATCACAAGACCTGCTGGAAATGATGCAAACAGATACGTAAACATCACAGGCATAATCATCATAACTTTAGCTTGTTGAGCATCAGCAGGCTGTGGCCCTAACTTTTGCTGCAACACCATCGTCGCACCCATAATTAGCGGCCAAGCACCAATCATCAAAAATGCTGGAGGCGTCCAAGGAATCAAACCAAATAAGTTAAATACAGTTGTAGGATCAATGGCTGCCAAATCCTGAATCCAACCAAAGAATGGAGCATGACGCATTTCGATCGTCACAAAAAACACTTTATACAAACAAAAGAAAATAGGCGCCTGAATCAACATCGGCAAGCAGCCAGACATTGGATTGGCCTTTTCTGATTTATACAAATTCATCAGTTCTTGATTCATACGGACTTTATCATGCGCATACAACGTTTTTAACTTTTCCATTTTAGGCTGCAAGTCTTTCATACGCGCCATAGAACGATGTGACTTATTTGCCAGTGGGAACAAAAGGGCCTTAAACAAAATGGTTAGCATTAAAATAGCCAAACCAAAATTACCCAAAATTTTATGGAAAAAATCTAAAACATAAAATAAAGGCTTTGTTAGAAAGTAAAACCAGCCAAAATCAACGGCTAAATGAAAACGATCAAATCCATGTGTCTTCTCATAACGCTCAAGTGTGCTTAGAACTTTTGCACCAGCATAAAGATGTTGCACAACCTCTGTTGTTTTTCCAGCAGTCAGCGTAATTTGTGGCATCATAACTTTCGATTGATAGATTGAACCAGCTGAGTAATCATAAGAACATTGAGCAGCTGTTGTTTGTGATGGCACAAGTGCGACCAACCAATATTTATCAGTAAAGCCAATCCACCCGCCAGTCGTTGACTGCGAAATATGCGCTTTCTTTTCTATATCACTATATGAAGCTTCCGATAATGCATGCCCAAGCACGCCTACTCCACCTTCATGAAGTACGAAAAATCCACTTGTTTCAGGTGTTCCAGTGCGCGTCACGTTACTCACGTGTTGCAGAACAATATCTGTCTTTCCTGTATTCACAACATGATCTGTGACAGTAAATAAATAATTTTCATCTACCTGAATAGTGCGTGTAAAGTGCAGACCTTGTGCATTATCAAAAAATAGCTTTAATGGCTTTGACGGAGTAAGTTCCACCGACTTATCGCCGCCTTCAACTTTCCAAACTGTACTTTCGTTTGGACATGAAATATTTCCTTGCGCAACCCAATTAAAAGCGGCTGTGTACGCACCTTTTGTTTTTTGTGGCGTTAATAAAACAACGTTTGGACTCTTCGAATCCGTCGTTTCCTTAAACTGCGTTAACTCTACATCATCGATAAGTGCGCCTTTAAGACGAATTGAACCTTTTATATGGGGTGTATTAATGAAAACACGAGCATCTTCTTTGAGCACAGCATCCCGGGGCAACACGACATCTGTTGCAACAGGCGCGCCACCAAGTGGAGCAATCGGTAAATTTGATTGCACACCCGTTGAGGATATGACATTTTGCTGAGGAGATACTTTTTTGCTTGTGTAGAAAAAATCAAAGCCCCAGAAAATAGCAATACTTACTGCGACAGCAATGATTAAATTTTTTTGTTCAGACATGGGATAAAAACACTTAACTGTTAAATGGTTGAAATTAGTAAAGATGAAGTTGAATGATGGCTTTTTCGACTGAAAATCATTTTGTTATCGATGTTGTCGTTGACGAAAATGAAGTGTTAGCAGGTATTTGTGTTATTTCAGGGACTGGATCATATCCAAAAGTAGGACCTAATTGTTTAGCAAGTTTTTCATAAGGGTGGCACCTAGCAAGGCGTTTCATAACATACCAAATTCCCCTAAGCAAACCATGTGTTTCTATTGCATGAATCGCATAACGTGAACAGGTAGGTTCAAAGCGGCAACGTGGAGGAAAAAGAGGAGAAACAACCCAACGATACATATGAATTAAACTAATAACTAAGCGCGACATCGGTGCTCCTGTATCAAAAAAGTTAAAATTTTAAAGCGATAATATCTAGTGAGTTTTTATGCGACGTAAGCAATTACGCACTGCATCTCTGAAATCTCTCACCATTTCAGTATACCCAGAAGTGACAGTCGCTGGAATAGCTATTATCACAAAATCGCCAGAAAAATTTGGAAATTCAGACAAAACCTGAGGTAATTCGTAACGCGCTAAATCACGCATTCTTCTCTTGCCACGATTACGACAAACTGCATTACCAGTCTTACGACTTGCAGTAAATCCCACACGCACGTTCTTTATTTCATCAGTTTTATTGGAAAAGCATTGAACCCATACAGTTGCTGTGCGGGTCATATTTCTGACTTGCGCCACCCTTACAAACTCGGATCGCTTTTTAAGGGTAGCATAACTCATAAATAATTAAGCGGATAGACGCTTACGTCCTTGTGCACGACGTCTGTTAATAACATTACGTCCACCTGGAGTAGCCATACGTGCGCGAAAACCGTGACGACGTTTGCGAACAAGATTACTTGGTTGATAAGTACGTTTCATACGATAGACTCTCTTAAATCATAATTTTGTCTGAACTATAGCATGAAGTATGTAAAAATGGAACCATAAAGTGCACACTATTTTTGAGACTTTCAGAACTCTTAGTCAACATCTCTATCCCACAGCATGAACTGCAAAATTCTTTTTTATTTTGCCCCGGTGCTTGCTGCCGCTTTTGTTGTTGTACCTACAGTAGCAGCTGATGTTGTGGTTGCTGCCACTTTTGTCGTTGTTCCTACCGCAGCAGTTGATGTTGTCGTTGCTGCCGTTGCACCTGCAGTAGCAGTTGATGTTGTCGTTGCTACCGCTTTTGTCGTTGTGGCTACTGAATTCATTGCTGATACAACATTAGTCGCTTGTTTTTCGCATACAAAGTCATCTGTCACACACGTAGAGGAGCCATTACACGTAAAACATGATTGACCTGCTGGGCATGTACCAAGCGGATTACTATCTGTACACGTAAAACATCCATAAACAGGCTTCTTTTTAAGATCCTTCGAAATTCGAATTAAAGAAACAAGACAAATTTCATCTTTTGAACATGAGCCGAAGTGATTTTTTGTACAACGACCATAGCAAGCATACTTCGTACCATTCAAAAGACAATTTTGGCCAGCCAAGCATGAACCGAAGCTTGAGTGTGAACAAGCACCATAACACCCATATGTCTTACCGTTCAAAAGACACGTTTTCCCTGGCGGACATGTGCCTTTTGGATCTTTCTTCGAACAGCTTCCGGCGTGCGCCAATTCAAAGCATATTGTCAGCATACACAACACAATGCATACAGCACCAAAACATTGTTTTAGTGAAGCAGTCGTGCATCTTGCTATGTTCGATATATTAGAATTCATTACGCACCCCTAGATAAATTAAAAACATTTTTATTCAATATATTGTCAATCTTTATATGGCTTATAGCAAGTCAAAAACAATCTTACTACCCTTCAATGTCACTTCCCTGTGAATCACTTTCAGAGTCATTTCCATCATCAGCGACTTCAGAATTATTATCATCATCGGCGACTTCAGCGGCATTGCCATCATCGGCGACTTCAGAATTATCACTATCATCGGCTGCAGATGATGGTGCTAAAAGATCAGGTGATGGAGCTGGCACAGCAGCAGGCGGAGCAACAACGGGTACCGCTGGCGAAGATGAAACTAGAGCAAACGGTGGCGGAGAAGATGGTGAAGCAGCAGTAGGTGTCGCTGCAATGAATGCAGCAAGTGCTGATGTAGCTGTGTCACCAACAGGTTGAGTGACAGCAGGCTGAGCAGCTGGTGCAGCTGGTGCAGCGGAAGCTGGTGGCGCAACAGTCGGAGCAACAGCTGATGTCGATGGTGGAGATGCAACTGGTGTCGCCGGCGGAGATGCAACTGGTGTCGCTGGCGGAGATTCAACTGGAGCAGACGGCGGTGAAGATGCAACTGGTGTGGCTGGAGGATATTCAACTAGAGCAGACGGCGTTGAAGATGCAACTGGTGTCGCCGGCGGAGATGCAACTGTAGCAGACGGCGGAGATACAACTGGAGCAGACGGCGTTGAAGATGCAACTGGTGTCGTTGGTGGAGATGCAACTGGAGAAGACGGCGGTGGCGTAACAACTGATGTGGCTGGTGGAGATGCAACTAGAGCAGACGACGGTGGCGTAACAACTGGTGGCGCAACCGGTGGAGATGCAACTGGTGGCGCTGGCGTAGAGGAAGCAACAGGAGCAACCGGTGCTGGAGAAGATGGTGGAGATGGTGAAGCAGTAGCAGGTGCCGCTGCAAGGAGTGTAGTAAGTGCTGATGTAGCCGTGTCACCAACAGGTTGAGTGACAGCAGGCTGAGCAGCTGGTACAGAGGAATCTGGCGCCGCAACTGCCGGTGCCGCTGGGGGAGAAGCAACTGGAGCAACCGGTGCCGGAGAAGATGGTGAAGCAGCAGCAGGTAGCGCAACAGAAGCAGGCGCTACAACGGGCTGAACAACAACAGGTGCGGCTGATGAAGAAGAAACGGGTGCTTGCATAGTCGTATTAAGAACAGAAGGAGCGACAGAAGGCGCTGCAACGGGCTGAATAACAACAGGTGCGGCCGGAGTCATACCAACAATAGGCGAAGTAACAATTGGCACCACAGACGGCGAAACAATAGGTGTAATAGGAGCCGGCGGAGATAAAATATCTACAGGCGGAACAACTACAGATGAAACGGCTACAAATGTCGTAGTTGTAGCAACAACTTGGTTGTCACACTTAAAATTCGCTTTCACACAACTCGTGGCCCCATTACACGTCAAACATGAAGTATTCGCAGGGCATGTACCAAGTGGATTAGCACTAGAGCACGTGAAACATGCAAATTTGTAAATCTTATTAAGAGCCACATCAACAGACTTTTGCAATATAAGACAAACTTGATTTGCAGGACACACGCCAAACCCAGCGTCCCCACAATTATCAGAGCATTTGTACGTCGTGCCATTCAAAAGACATGTTTTTCCAGCCGGACACGAACCAGAAGTATTACTTGCTGAGCACTCACTCGCATACACTGCTTCAAAACACATCATAATTATACATAGTGCCATACACACAGCAGCAAACCATTGCTTTAAGAAAGCATTCACGCCTCTCGCTCTGCTATATATATAGAAATTCATTAAGCGCCTTATATAGATAAAACTCTATTTCATTTAATTATACTCAAAACATTTTAATATTAAGTAAACTAAAGTAAATAAAAATCCCACGGATGATACCATATTATTCGTCACTTTTAAAACCCCACTCTCCTACATGTCAGGTATGAAAGTGACGTGTAGCGTGGAATGACACAAGATAGTTAATAGCTATAAACTAAAAATACTATTTACGTCTCCATCTTTGCATAGAGACTTCATCAAAATAATGAAGCTCTTCTTGCTTTTCTCGCGCACTTTCTTTTTCCTTAAAATCATCAATCGATATTTCATATGATTTTTGCTCAGAAAACAACTCAACTAGCTGATTATGCAAAGTAGTATATGATTTTTCTATCTCTTCAGCTAATCGCTTATTTTCCTTAAGTTGATTTTTCTGTTTTGAGCGATAGGCTTCTAATGCCAAATTACATCCCACATGTTCGCCCTGTGCAGCGAATTCTTCTTCGTGCAAATGCTGTTCTATTATTTTTTCCGAATGAATATTCAGTTGATCAATTTCAGTTAAATAATCATGCATTTCCAAGCGAAGAAGATCGCTTCTTTGAAGTGAAAGTCTTTTGAGCAAACCTAGATTTTTAACTGTATGCAAATCCACGGCGTATCCTTATCACCTACATTATTAATTTTTGATCTGGCAATGAATATGATTACCACTCTCAATGTAAGCCAATTCATCAAAACTCATTGTATGCGCAACCGCAATCCCACGACCGTTTTTTTCAAGTATTCGCGCGTCATCAATCGTTAAAAATGGTTTCCAGTTAAATCCATTTCCATCATCTTTAATATCAAAAGAAACGCTATCTTCATCCACGACAAACGATACACGCACATAGTGGTTTTGAAATTTTTCAGCTGCTAATCGCTCGATTGTGACTTCATCTAATGTTTGATCATCTAACAATTTAGATTTCTCATCATATGAAATGCCCAAATTTCCATGCTCAATTGCATTGATAAAGACTTCCCACAATCCTAAATAAGCACGCTCTGAATCCGCTGTTAACTGGGAAAGAAACATTGCAATGTGTTGCGCCTGCATAGGTGTTTGAAATCGCATATAACCAGAGCGCGTGCCATCACTTAACGCTTTTGATAATTCAAAATCAGCATTAGAACTTCCATAGGATAACGTAAAAAACTGCTGGCTTAATTCCAACCAATTTTTCTTTAATTTGTCATACCCAACGTCAACCATTTCACTATGAACACTGATGACATTAAAACTTTTCGTTTCATAATATTCTTCGAGATTTTCAAGAAAATCGACTAGGTTTAAATTATCCAACGGCACATCAACTGCCACCACCCAATCAAAGCGCCTTGTAATCATTGCAACCGACAATTGATTCAAATCAATAATTTTAGCAATCCAATTTAATTCCGATACAATTGATTGAAGACGTCCACAATCACTGTGGTTTCTTACAATGATCAACACATGTAATTTGTTCATAAAATTTCATAACTATAGCAAAATCTATCCCTAGTCTTTCATAACTATGGTTAATAAATTAATAACAACTGAAAATTCTATAGGGAATTGCTTCGCATAACGAAATATTTGCAGAATAATACAAGCAATAGAAATGCGGATATCGAAAGAAAATACAACGGATAAACGGTAGGCAACCCGTTATGAAACCAAGAAATTCCATACGTAAACAGTGCTACAATAATGTAATACATACATCCAAAAATCGACCCGGCTGTTCCCACATGATTCTGATACTTTTGCAATGCAGTAGCAAGTGTGCTTGGAACACCTATGTTAAACGACACAAAAAGCATCATGACCAAACAAATCAAAATAGATGTTTGCACCATAGTGTTCTGACAATACAACATCAGTATGTACGCACTAAGTCCCGCGACCAGCAAAAGAGCTGCTGATATCAAATTCATAGCATCATCATTAAAACGTTTTAACAATCGATGACCAATCATCCCACCAAAAATCGCAGAGCCCGCAAAAAGTACCCCTAAATACCCATAACTTTGCATGCCATAGCCAAAATAATTTTCCCAAATAAAGGGGCCTTCTGCATAAAAACTAAATGCAAGTCCATTAGATGTTGCAACAACAAGCGCACTCACCCAAATCAATGGATCACGTATCATTTTATTCATTAACCAAAAAGGTCGGGGCAACGGCATATTAAGCGGCTTTGTTTCGGGTAACTTCCACAGCATATAAATAAGCAAAGAAAGTGATAAAACGAGTAAGAAATAGAAATTGCTTTGCCAACCAAAATACGTAGAAAGCGTCCCACCCACAAGCGGCCCTAATGCGGGCGCCAATGCTAAATAAACACCAATTTTTGTAAATACAACAGAACGTTCTTTTCCATGATGCACATCACGTGCCATGGTCTGGCTAATCACTGAACCAACACTTGCGCCAAATGCTTGCACGAATCGTGCAACAAAAAACACTGATATATCCGTGGATATACTACAAATCCACGTTGCTAAAATATAAACAGTCCAACCAGCAATCATAGACGGGCGCCGCCCAATTCGATCTGCCACGTATCCCCAAATAAACACGCCCAAGGCGAAGCCCGCAAAATATATACTCAGCGTAGCCTCAACCACCGTTACTGGTGCTTTGAAATAGACAGCTAACGCCGGCAAGGCAGGCGCATAAATATTTTCACTTAACAGTGGCAGCACTGCCATCGAAAACAATAGCAAGAAGGGTAAATGCATTGGGTGCGCCCGTCTAATTTAAAAACAATATGTCATTTTCATATTTCAAGCTATCACAGGTTGGGTCATCTTTATGTATAGCAACTATATTAATTCCTGCTGAAAATACTTTGTAACCATTCTCCGCTAAAAAGCATTCAATTGCTGTTTTGTTTGATTTTATAATTTCAATAAGCATCATGGGGCTAAATTTCTCAATTGCTTTTTTTGCACCAGCCAAAACCTCCTCCTCCATACCTTCAACATCAATCTTAATAAAATCTAATCGAGCTAGACTCAATGAGTCTATCGAAATAAGCGAAATGGTTTTTTTCTTAGTATAATCTATCTTCTGACCAATAAATTCATTGTTACTATTTTCTCGCAACTCGAAGCTACCATATGATGATGGAATCAAATAATTTGGTTCTGAAATTTCCATAGTGGAACATTTAGAACCTACAGCAGAATATTTAGCAGTCACATTCAAACAATTATTGATAGCCACATTGCCAGCTAATGCATAATAAATTCTTTCTTGGGCTTCAAAAGATATTACTTCTCCCCAATTACACATTAAGCGTCCCCATTCAATTGTGTGTGTGCCAATATTTGCCCCACAATCAATCGCTACAACACCATCTCCAAAATTAATCCTTCTCTTGTTTAATAAGGCAAGAACAAAATCTATTTCTTGTTGCTCACAACTCGACGTATTGAATAACTGGTATCCAACACCATAGCCAGAGTTTGGGCCTGTAGAATGATAATCATTCCTATTAACAATCATTGTTCCATGATTTGAAGAAAGCAAAACAAATGGAGCTGGCCTTGGTATATTTAACATCAAAAAATCCATATCTTTACTGAAATATATGGTTAAGTGTATTTTAAAATTACATAAAAAACAACTTAACTATCCAGCAGATTGGTTAAATCAATTATACGAACAACACAAAATCCACAGTTTAAGAATGCTGGCACATGGTTCTTTATACCCTGCCATTGATTTATCCTAAATGATGCTTATATATAATGGTATAACCATCGTTGTCTTAGGAAGAAATTTCTATGAA
>CAIOTO010000066.1 GCA_903861255.1 uncultured Alphaproteobacteria bacterium
GCTAGGGCGAGTTGCATATAATCAAGAGGGCGCACAAAAGAAATAAGTGATATTGCCCAAAAATACCCCGCAACTTCATCGATAACAATCCAGCTTGGGTCCATATTATCATAGGCAGTTGCTTTTAAGCTTATTGATGAGTCATAAAAACCGAGAAAAGTAATTGCAATGGTGATAATCAGCAAACTATAAGGGGGAATATTTAGAAAAAACAAGCTGAAAAACACTGCGCCTATAGTGCCCCATGTTCCAGGCATCCAGGGAAGATACCCTAGACCGAAAAAGGATGCTAACAATTTTGAGGAAGAAATAAGCACAGCATATCAACGTAAGATTGGTTGCGGGGGCTGGATTTGAACCAACGACCTTCAGGTTATGAGCCTGACGAGCTACCGGGCTGCTCTACCCCGCGACAACTGATTGTCTTTTTATAGCGCGTGCCAATTTTAAATGCAAGGAAAAACGTATGCTTAATAGATCTGGGGGATATTATAAGTACTAAATTATTTTGTGGGAAAAGTGCAAATACTGTGAATTTGGTGACGCAAAAGCCACAGGGTCAGATAAATACATACTATTTACGTTTAAAATTTTAAGGTTTTATTAATAATTTGCGGTATAAACTTAAGTAAGATCCAGTTGGGAATGATCCAGCTCTTGGTTCCATGTTAAATTATTTAAGGAGTTAATTCTGTCATGAAAAAAATATTAAATATCGCTTTGGTTTTGGCTGGCACAACTGCACTTTATGCAGCTGCACCAGCACCAGCACCAGCACCAGTTGCTGCACCAGCAGCTCCAGTAATGGCTGCTCCAGCAGCGCAAGTTGTTGCAGCAGCGCCAGTAGCTGATGCAAAAAAAGTTGATAACAAAGCTGTTGCTGGTAAAGAACAGAAAAAAGGCAAAGGTAAAGGTCACGGCAAACGTAATCGTTACACTGATATGCTGAATGAAAGCACAGCTGTTTGGACTCCAGTAGTTGGTGAACCAAAAGCTGCTGATCATAAAGACTGCAAGCCAAAAAAAGATAAAAGCCACAAAGGCAAAAAAGCTGATGCAAAAAAAGCTGACGTAAAAGCTTCTGCTCCAGTTGACGCAAAAGCTGCTGCTCCAGTTGACGCAAAAGCTGCTGCTCCAGTTGTTGATGCAAAAGTTGCTGCTCCAGTTGCGGCTGCTCCAGCTCCAGTTGCTAAAAAATAAATCATTTATTTATTTAAATATTAAGAGGCTCCATAACGGAGCCTTTTTTTTATGCTTTTCTCACTTCGCCATCACAGCCTGCCAGGTCGATGCCCTCTTGTCTCGGCGTAGTCTTTGCGAAGACTTGGTGCACCGTTAGGCGACGCGTATTAAGGTGTAGCAAACTGCACACGCTCCCTTCGGGGATCGTTATGACGGCAGGCCATCTTTTTAAAACGATTTATTCTGTGAATTGTATTTTGAATTATCTTAAGCTGCAGCACGTAAATTTAGTTGAGCTAAAATGTGTGACAATGCATCTACAAACGCATCAATGAGTTCAAATGAATGATGTGGGGTCAGTGTTACGCGTAAACGTTCAGATCCACGTGGTACGGTTGGAAAATTGATTGGTTGAACATATATATCGTATTCAGTTAACAAACGGTAGGATAGCTGATTACACCTGGCAGCGTCGCCAACAATAATAGGGATAATGTGGCTCCCACTATCATGGAACGGTATGATGCTTTGCTGCAGTTTATTCTTTAGGTAGAGTATGCGCTCATGAAAACGCGCTTGGATCGATGGATCTTTTGCGAGTACATCAATGGCTGCAATTGCCGCAGCAGTTATAGCAGGTGGCAGTGATGTTGTGAAAATAAATCCCGATGCATAACCACGTATAAAATCAATAAGTGCATCGTTTCCCGCGATATATCCGCCAAAACCACCAAACCCCTTTGCAAAGTTCCCTTGGACAATGTCGATTTGATCGAGTAAACCTTGCTGCGCTGCCACGCCGGCGCCGCCAACTCCGTATACGCCAACACCATGAACTTCGTCAAGATAGGTCAACGCATTATACTTTTTTGCGAGCTTGCAGATTTCTTCGATTGGCGCTTGATCGCCGTCCATTGAATAGATAGAAACAAATACAATTATCTTAGGTCGATGCAGATCAACTGACTTAAGCTTCTGCTCAAGGTTATCTAGATCACTGTGCTTAAAAACAATGCGTTCCGCCTTGCTATGTCTCATGCCATGAATCATGGATGCATGCACTTTTTCATCACTTAAGAAAACAAGATTAGGAATTTGTTCACCAAGTGTTGTGAGCGTTGCTTCATTTGCCACATAGCCAGAGCTGAACAAGAGTGCACGTTCTTTTTGGTGAAGTGCCGCTACTTTTTTTTCAAGTTGGTTGTGTAAGTGCGTTGTGCCTGAGATATTGCGTGTTCCACCAGAGCTTGTTCCATACGTTGCTGTGGCTTTAATTTGAGCGCTTATAATTTCAGGATGATGACTTAATCCTAAATAATCATTTGTGCACCACACGGCGACTTTACGGGGTGCTAGCGACGTTTTTTCAGATTCTATTGGTGGGTGCCACAGGGCAAAAGGGGGATTGTTTTGGAAACGTTCAAGGTCTGCAAAGATGCGATAACGGTGTTCAGAACGCAATTCCTGAATTTTCTTTTGAAAAAATGCGTCGTACTCTACCATTAGTTTTCAGTTCTCGTTATGTTTGATGTGTCATTCCTGTGAAGATTAGGAACTTGAAAATGTCCTTTGTAGCGTCATGGCGAGCAACGCAGATGCGTGGTCATCCAGTAGGCTACTAAATAGATTGCCGCGTCAGCTGTGCTTCCTCGCAATGATAGCGGGACCCTTTTATTTGATCCCCGGGTTAAACCAGGGGATGACAATAGGATTAAAATAATCTTTAAAACAAAGTCAACTTACGCTGCAGCTGTATTGTTTTGCTGTTGTGCTTGATACATTGCACCAAAATCAATTGGATTTAACATCAGTGCTGGGAAGCCACCTTCACGTGTCATGTCCGCCATGATCGCACGTGCAAATGGGAAAACAAGCGTTGGAAAGTGCACCATGAGAAGTGGCCCGACTGATTCAGCAGGAACTTTCGTCTCGTCAATAGCAACAATAGCGCCGTACGTTAATTCAGCAATGAACAACGTTTTCTTTTCGTCAATGGAACCTTTTGCCATTAGATCAAGCGCAATTTCAAACAAACCTTCACGTACTTTTTTTGCATTCGCAGTGATATCAATACTGATCGTTGGTTGTGATTCTTGCGTTTCTAAAAATGCTTCTATTGGATTTGGATTTTCAAAAGATTGATCTTTAATGTATTGCGTTACAATACCAAAAGCCACACCTGCTTGTTCATTTTCTTGCTCAGTCATTGTGCTCTTCTTTTGCGTTTCTTTTTCTGTCATAAATTGCTCCATTTCAAAGTTCCCCAAAGGGATGTTTTGTCTGTATATACTTAAAAAATAATCAAGATATCCCCATCGCTCGACGCATAACGGCTCGCTTAAACGGCTTTATGTGGTTTAGAACCGCAAAGGCCGCGTTCCGTGCGAAGCGCACTGGTGGCAGTTGAGAGTGATACAAGTGACTTATACCATCCGTCGCCCATAATACACTCAGGCGATCAAATTTCCGTTGGCCATCATACCTTTTTAGCAGAAAAGGGCACCCAAGATCAATCCCTTGTGATTTAGCCTTGGCAAGTTCATCGATTAAAATAGCTGCGTCACGCCAACCAAGATTAACACCTTGTCCTGCAATTGGGTGAACGACGTGCGCAGCATCGCCAATTAAAGCCATGCGATTATCTATCATTGAACTGACTTTTGTATATGAAAGTGGATATATCCAACGTTTTGGCAAAAAGGTGATGGCGCCATAATAGGGGAATATTTTTTCGAACATTCCGTTGAGTGATTTATCATCATGTGCCGCCCAGTCAAAAGCACGTGGTTTGCACCATACTAAGCCAGATTTGTATTGGCCTGTTGCTGCATCAGGTAGCAAAGGCAATACGGCGAGTGGCCCGTCTTTTTGAAAGATTTCAAACGCTGTGTCGTTGTGTGGTTTTTCATGATGGATATGCGCCACAAGTGCATTTTGATCATAATCATTTGTTTTGATCGTGATGGATGTGTGTTTGCGTAGCTTTGAATGCCTGCCATCCGCTGCAATAATAAGCGGAGCATTAAGCGTTTTTCCAGAAGTCAATACGACTGTTGCTCGGTCATCTGTACGATTTAATGACTGAACTGAATCGGGGGAAAATACCGTTAATAAATCATGTGTTTGTGCGTATAGGGATTCACGAATTGGTGTGTTTTCAACGATGTATCCCATAGGATCGTTACTTATATCTTTTGCGTCGTAATCGAGCGTCCAAGGGGAGCCACTCTCAAAAACACGTATCTGGTGAATTGGTTGCGCATAAGGTGCTATTGCATCCCAGAGGCCATAACTATCGAATAAACGTTTTGAGCCAAGCGTCACAGCGGTTGTGCGACCATCATGTGCTGCATTTAATAATGCATCAGGTGCTTCATGGTCGATGGAGGCAACAGTCAATCCACGCTTGGCAAGGCCAATCGCAAATAACCGACCGACAAGGCCAGCGCCGACAACAATGACATCAAAGTTATGCATAGTGTGATCAAATTAAGTATCTGATTGATTATAGAAGGATGGCTGCACGTTTATCCAGAAGAATGTGTGGGCTGTGTAGGTTCACATAGTTTGAGACAGAGACGTTCCCTCGGAATAGTTGCTATTAATATACTCCATTGGCGTCATTCCTTTCAATCGGGCATGTGGCC
>CAIOTO010000067.1 GCA_903861255.1 uncultured Alphaproteobacteria bacterium
TGTAACGTTGATACCCACGAATAAATCCATTTTTCACACGATCTGTGCTTGAGCATTTTTTGCAATTTACTGACATAGCTTGTCTCCTGAAAAGTTTCCTTTTCAGAATAGCACATTATCAACCTTTAGTTAAGTGTCTCTGGAATAAGCATATATTCTTCTTCCGATACACATTTTATATCTGAATGATAAGGAAGAGATAATATATACGTGCCCTGCACTTTAAAAAGACTTGATTGACAGGCTCGCCTTTTATCATCTACCCATCCAAAGCAACCAGAATCATTTCCACCGTGACCATAACCAACATAAGTAAGTACATCTTGTCTGTTGCCCCCCACATCTTTTCTTCCTAGTGAATAATCAGGATCAAGTCCCATAAGCCCTTCAGGAACACGGTCAAGACATAAAATAGCAATGTCGCGCAAAGGTGTGCCATCATAATCCGGATGCACAACAGCATGCTTGACGTTAAAATAAGTGCGCATTCCTTTTATTTCAAATGAAACTTTATCAGCAATTTTGAAATACTGGTAAAAATCAACAGAATCAAAACATGACGCTTCATCACGCAAGCAATGCGCTGCTGTTAAACATGTTAAGCCCCCTATATATACAACAGAGGCATACTTATACATCCTTGTGTCTTGACAATATGGATACTTATAAACCCCATGCAATGCACCTACGTTTTCTGCTCCGGGAACAGCATAACCAAGATTGATCATTTCTTTATCAGAAAAATAGGAGCTTCCCCATGACAAAGCTCCACAAATATGACTATACAATGTAATTGTGATAAGCAGAAAGAGAAGGCAAAAAGGGAGCCGTTTAATTAACATCATTTTTAACAATAAAATTAATTTTAATTTTTAATCATATCACGCACTGGCCTACATGAATACTCTCTCTTTACGCATTTCAAAGAACTACACGATGCCACAATAATGCAAAATTACATATCCGCTCACAAAACAAACGGATCCCACAGCAAGGATTGGCAATATTTCATTTTTTTTAATTTCGGCTCTAATTGTTTAGAAAACAAGGTTTACATTAACATTAACATGGCTTTCTTCTTGATTTTGCATACAGTAGTCACCCAGATCACCCTGTGCCTTACGACCATTTTGAAACTCTCTCATTTGAAATAATGAGCGTCCTTCTTCGCACATCTCTAATTGTGTCGAACCAAGTACGAAATTGTCACCAACACAGGATATGAAAATAATCAAAAAGAATATTCTGATCCATATTTTGTTAATTTTCATTCTTTTTTCCTTTTCTAAAAACAAAAAAGCCCGCAAAATTGCGAGCCCAGACTGTTAACACTTCAAAAAATTATTTCTACACTATACCCAGCCCCCCATCAAACTCGCGGCGCCATCCCTCTAACCAATCCTCAACCGCACCTAAGGGCAAACCACACGCCACTTTCCCTTCATAAATTTTTGTAGGTCTTCGTAGATGGGGAATATCAAAACAATACCTAAAACAATCCAACCATGAATCAGCAACAGGGATAAGTTCATATAAGCACCTGTTATAGCGCGACATCCTCTCTTTGGTATCCCCAAAAAGAACAGCAATAAAGCGCAGATCGCCTTCCACACTCTCTTCAAAAACAGCACCACCACTCATCCCAGACTTCACTCCCAATTCATACCCCATCGGTGGACGCGCAACTGTCATGACGGCTTTATAGGGAAAATAATTCAGTATAATATAATTCTGCTCAATTATGTTTGCTCGACAAGGAACTGTAAATATACCCGGCTCCCCCTGATTCCCATAATCCCAGAACAGTCGTGATTTAGATGCCCTACGTTTTCCATCCGAAAAAAGTAAATAATCCGTTTCTGAATAAGCATCACAATAACCAACGAAGATAACTTCTGGCAATTCACTCAATCGTTTCTCTACCTTTCCATAATGAAAGCAAGGCACCAAACCATGCAAACCAAAGATAGATTCCTTTAATTTCAATAGGGCAATATCATAGGCTTTTCTTTGCGGATCATACTGTGAATAAACTTCAAATCTTTCCACATCGCGTATTTCGACGCGACCATCGTTGAGTGTAAATGAAACCGTAAACGTCACGTCAGCATAATCCAGCACAACACAATGCGCGGCTGTCACGCATGTTACCCCTCCTAAATAACTGGCGGAACCATTAGACCTGCTGCGTAAGTCTTAACACAGATCTTATTAACGAGTTGTCAAGCATCCCCAACCCAATTTATTTTTCTAAGCAGTAGTAAATCCATTTTTCAGATTAACAATACCTGAAATAATATGGAATTTAATGCCATAA
>CAIOTO010000068.1 GCA_903861255.1 uncultured Alphaproteobacteria bacterium
CTGCCCTTTATGGTTACATTAATGGCGGACCTATCCCTCCTTGTGCGCGATGAAGTTGAAAAGTCCTCCTCACTTTTTAGCGACAATGCTGTTGAGATTGTTTCCCCGTATTTAAATTCTTCTTCTAGAAAGCTCCAGCAAAAAACAATCGCTACACTTGGTGCTATTGGGACGACAAAAGCAACAAAAGCACTCAGCACGTTTGTTGCCGAAAAATACCAGCTTTCTGTTTCTCTTTGTCGCTACAAAAATATTCTGCCAAATGATCCTGAATGGTTGCCACTTAAAATTGCACTTGAAGACAGCATTAAAGAGATAGTTATCTTTACGTTTGGTTTGCTTGCTGCCTTTGGATACAGAAAGACAATCAGTAAAATTGAAATGGCATTTTATTCACAAAACCTGGTTATCAGAGAGAATGCAATAGAAGCGCTCGCTTCTTTGCCGCATCAATTTTTAATTAAGCCACTTTCTCCCATACTCAATAATCACAAAGATACGCAAGAATTACTTGACAGTCCTGCGAAACAATTAACAACCCTTCATGAACTCGCATTAATGTCAGATAACTGGATTCGTATAAGTGCACTTTCTGTCTTAAAAAAACTAAACTATTCTATAGAAGCATATGATGAACATTTCATTAAGGAGATTGAACGAATGTCAGTTTTAACCTTATTAAAGTCGATCCCACTCTTTTCTGAATTAAGCCTCGAGGGGTTGTCAGAGATCGAATCTCAGGCAAAATATCAGACATTTATTGCTGAGGATGTTATTTTCCGAGGAGGTGATATAGGAAAAGAACTGTTTATTATTCTTGACGGTGAAATTGATATTGTATACCAAGGTCGAATTTTAGTGACCCTTAAAACAGGAAGCTATTTTGGTGAAATGGCCTTGCTTGGAGACGGCACACGTTCAGCAGATGCCGTGGTTCGAACAAATTGTAAATTATTATGTATTTATCAGCATTATTTCATTCAATATGCCATGAAAAATCCAACCATTTTCTTGGACTTATGTCGGGCAATGTCTAAAACAATTAGCTCGCTCAATGCAAAATTATCGAGTTCAAAGTAAAATATAGCGATTCCAGTTTAAAATGATCACGTATTTGTCATCGCGAGCGAAGCGTGGCGATCTAAAAAAACCTTCGAGACAATTAGTTTAGTTAGATTGCCGCGTCGCAATCGCTCCTCGCAATGACGGTGGCGCTCGCAAAAAGAGGAATATATTTAAAAAAACATCTCGCGCAGGAAACGTTCTTTGCTCATCCAATTTTCTTCGATTTTGACGAACAGGAATAAATGCACTTTTTGCCCTAAGTACCGTTCCATCTCGTAACGCGCGCGCATGCTGATGTCTTTAATGCGTTGGCCGCCTTTGCCCACAACGATGGATTTTTGGCTGTCGCGTGCGACCACAATCGCTTGTGAAATCTTGACGGACCCGTTATCAAACACTTCGTATTTTTCTGTTTCAACGAACGTTTCGTATGGCAATTCGTTTTCTAATTGTAGATATAGCTGTTCACGTGTGATTTCGGCTGCCCATAGTTTTTTAGGTGCATCTGACACTTGATCTTCATCAAACAACCATGGCCCTTGGGGCAGTTCGGATGTCATTTTATCAACAAGGTCATCAACGCCGCTGCCTTTGCTGGCAGATATCATGAAAAATTGCTTGGCTTTGTTCAGCTGGTTAAACGGTTCGGCAACCTGGAATAGTTTTTCCTTGTTTAGCAAATCGACCTTGTTGAACACGATATATAAGGGGATATCGGTCGGTAGTTTCGCAATAAGTTCAAGGTCTTCTTCAAGGTGGCGCGCAGTGACGTCAACCATGTATACAACAAGATCCGCATCTTTTGGTGCTTTCCAGGCCTCTTGCACGATCGCTTTTTCAAGGGCACGCTTTGGGGCAAATAACCCCGGCGTATCAACAAGGATAAGCTGTGCATCGCCTTTGATTTGTATGCCAAGCACACGGCGACGAGTCGTTTGTACTTTTGGCGATACGATCGACACTTTGTGGCCGGTGATTTTATTGACCAGCGTTGATTTTCCAGCGTTTGGTCTGCCAAGAACGGCAACGTAGCCGCAATGTTTAGTAGCTACTGCAGTGTTTTCTGTATCGCTCATGATGCAGGTGAATCGCTTGGCGCTGTTGCTTGAGCAGGTGCACCCTCTTGTGGAGTATGACGCCTATGTGGTGTACGCAGAACGCGTTTACGGTACGGACGCTTTTCTTGTGCAGGCGCGTCTGGGTTTGCATCACCATTTGGTGCGGCGCTGCTAACGACAGCATTTTCTGTGGTTTCAACTGCATCAGAAGATTGAGCAGCCTGAGCGGCTTGAGCAGCTTTGGCCGCTTGTTGGTTTTGTTGATTCTGAGCAGCCGCTTGTTGCGCCTGGTAACGTTGCTGTTGTTGCTGTTGCGCTTCGTTATCATATTTGATGCGATCATTCAGCTGACGCAAGTAATGTTCCGCGTGTTGGTAATGACCCTCGGCCTCGATACGTTCACCCAAGCTTAGCGATTCACGTGCTGCCGTTGTGTATTTATCAAACATTTGCTGATAATAACCACGGTTCTTAAGGCGAACCTCAGAGCTTTCGTCGTTTCTTGAGCTTGGATTTGAGTAGCCGTTTTGGTGAGGGCGGTGTTGGCGCATGCCGCCATTATTAGGACGTGGTCGATTACGTTTAATCATCAATGTAACATTTCATTATGTTAAGGTTTTACAAATAGTGTTTGCGGGATATTTTACCCATTTTAAAAATTTAGTATTTCTAAGGGCATAACAGGTAATCCAATTAGTGGATTCATCAAGGACGATAAAGGGGGGATAAACCCAATTCAATGTTTCATCATCCGAACCTAATTTATAATAACGTGAAAGAATCGCGTTTTACAACATATTTTTGGCGTTTATGAGAAATTTAGTAATTTATGCAGCGTGCACGTTTCTCATTTTGTTATTCATAGCATCAAATTTACCTTAAATGTACCTTGTCATTCCCGCGAAGGCGGGAAATCAGTGTTTTTACAGATGTTTAAGTTTAAAAAGATTATACAAATTCCTTATTTTGAATTTTATTTTCTCTGGGTTCCCGTCTTCACGGGAATGACAATCCGGTTTCCCTACGACTCCCGGTTTGGCCGAGACAAGAGTGGCTTCGGGCGGACAGGAAGCACGGGGAAAACTAAATAAAGAGCTTTCAAGTTGACAGCTATGGTGCTAGTGCTTGTGAGGTGGGTTCTAGCTCTACTAGCTCTATTTGACTAATTTGAGCCAAAATTTTTCGCACGTCACTAAAACTTTGTCCATTTTTGCTAAATGGAACTGGTTTTGTGGAGGCTGATGCTGATCCTGCTTGGTCGCGAATGTGTTCTAATTTTGCTAACTTTTCTTTTGCTTTATTTTGATACCAATTATTCTTGCTCTGTGCAATTTGCTTAAGCACATCTATGCCTATTTCTTGGTCATCAGCATCTTCTGAATCAACTAACCATTCTGCTGCCTGGTATTGAAATGAATGATCATTATTTTGCACAATTTTCCTAAACGCATTCATAGCTATTTTTTGGTCATCAGCATACTTTGATCCCAGTAATTTCTCTGCTGCATAATATTGAAGTGAATGACCATTATTTTGTGCAATGTTCCTAAACGCTTCCATGCCTATTTCTTGGTCATCAGCGTCCTCTGATCCCAGTAACTTCTCTGCTGCATAATATTGAAGTGAATGACCATTATTTTGTGCAATGTTCCTACATGCTTCCATGCCTATTTCTTGGTCATCAGCATCCTCTGATCTGAGTAACGGTTCTGCTGCATCATATTGAAGTGAATGATCATTATTCTGTGCAATCTGCTTTAGTTTTTTCAGTGAACAACCTTGTTTAGGGTGTTCAATCTGACTTGCAATATCCGTTAATACGTATATCGTTATTTGCATCAGTTCGATGCCCGTGTAAAATACTTGGGTTCCGCCCATCCACGTGCGTTCAGTTATGTTGTAACCACAATCACTATTCATTGCGACTCCTGCTTCCATTAACCGTAGTGCCGCATCGTATCGACAAGGATGATCCCTATTATCCCTTGCAATTTTAATAAACGCTTCAATGGCTATGCTTTTGTCATGCGATTCCATGAAGTACAGTGCTGCATCGTATCGACAAGGATTATCATTATCCTGTGCCATCTGCTTTAGTTTTTCCAGTGCACAACTTTGTTTAGGATGATTAATCTGGTTTGCAATATACTTTAACGCATCCATGGCGATCGTTTTAGTTTCTTTAGTGAAGTCATCCGTTTCAAGGATATAAATAGCCGCTTTATATTGATCTTTATGTTCTTTAGTGCTTGCTATGTATCTTAATGCATCTATGGTGATCGTTTTACTTTCTTTAGTGAAGCCATACTTTTTAAGGATATGAATAGCTGCTTCATATTGATCTTTATGTTCTTTAGTGGCTGCGATACCAGTCAATCTTTTTTCGACAATTTTTCTCGTTTTTTCTTCTTGTTCTTTTCCAAACAATTTAATTAGGCTTAGTTTCATATCAGATAGATCTTTCTGAGAAGATAGCATGTCCAGTACAACATATGACAATGGATGGTTGTCATTAGCTGCTATTTCACCGAATATTTCCATGCAAAGATCGTATGCTTTTCCTGCTGTCAGAGGCCCTTCTTCCGACGAAATGCCAAGATGTGAAGCGATTCCTTTTAGTGCTGAATCGAAAAAATCCATTTTTATAGGGGCATCATGAGGTTCTTCTTTAATTTCTGTAAAACCCACGACCCCAAAGATTGCAAGTGGATGGCTGCTTATTTCGGCAAGTGATCTTAGAAAATAAGAATCAGCTATATTTTCTTTAAATGACTCTATTTGTTCTTTGATATTTTTTTCTGGTTGCAGCCCAATACGATGTTCTGCTAGCAGCTCCACAACCCAATCGCCAAAGAGGGGTTCCTTAATGTTAAGAAGGTTGAATAAACCTGTATACTTGTTTTCGGGTGCAAAATTATTTTCAATAGACTCATCATTAAATTTAGCAATAATGTAATCACCCAGTTCACCCCCTAAGTCCCACGTTAATTCAAGAACTTTGAAATGCCCAACCTTTGCAGGATCAGTACATATATCTTTATATGGGTTGACATCTTTTGTCTTTGCGATACCCAGCGTCATTCCCATTTTCTTAGCAATTAATCGTTCAGCTATGACTGCTTTTACTATTCTTTCTTTTTCATCTGTTGTGGCAGGACGATTAATATCAACATTTTTCTCAACGACAAGAATGCCTTTGATTTTATCTGAATGGCCATTGATTTCAGGTGCATCTTGTTCAAGCGTTCTTTTATAGGAACTGGCATTAAACACCTTACGGCGTGCGTCGTGATGTTCAACAATTATGTCAACGCAAGCAACGGCAATGCTTTGCCCAACAAATGAAAATATTAATAATAATTTTAAATAAAAAGACATTATTTCGTCCCGTTTTTATAATTTGAAATGTTTCATACTATATATAGTTATGTTTATAAATAATTTCAAGAGGAGATAATTTTAATATTGTAATTATCAGGCGCCGATCTTGCGTGCTTCTCTATCTTGCTGTGTGTTCCGCCCGAAGCCTTGGGCGGGGGGCCGGACAATAACAAAGATGGAAAACGTGAGCAGTGCTCCATGTAGTGAAGCCTATGTAATTTCATCTTTCCATGATCTATTTACATAAACCAATCCATTGATTACGAAGGGAGTGTAGCAGAAATATTGCTATATTTCCGGAATATCATTCCGGATAAATAATATATTTCCGGAATACCGATTCGGAATATTGATATTTTTCCGGAATTGAAGTATGCTAAAAAGAAACGGGAGAAAAGTCTATGGAGAGCGCAAAACGTTTTTATCCTCTTGAATTTCCAAAAGGCCAATCTATTTTTTTATTGGGCCCTCGGAAAACAGGAAAGACGACATTTTTAAAACAGAACTTCCCAGGTAGCCTTTATATTGATTTGTTACAAACAGAGATTGCCCGTAAATACTCATCTCAGCCAGAGCGTTTGCGTCAAGAACTTTTGTTGATTAAAAAAGACAAACAAGACCTCCCAATTATTATAGATGAAGTTCAGCTTATTCCAGAATTGCTGAATGAAATTCACTGGCTTATTGAAAACACAGAACTGTATTTTATTTTATGCGGATCGAGCGTGCGCAAACTTCGTGCTGCTGGCGTTAATCTTTTGGGTGGGAGAGCGTGGACGTATCATTTTTTTCCATTTATTTATCCTGAGTTTAAATCGTATGATCTTGCGCGTATACTTGAGCGTGGCACCATTCCAAGTCACTATTTTTCTTCTTCTTTTAAAAAACATCTACAAGCGTATGTGCATGATTATTTGACACTTGAGATCAAACAAGAAGGCATTGTGCGTAACCTTCCAGCATTCCAGCATTTTTTAGAAGTAGCTGCTTTTTCCAATGGCGAGCTGATTAATTACGCAAATATTGCCAGGGAAGCGGGAATCAGTGAGAAAACGGTCAAAACGTATTTTGATATATTAGAAGATAGCCTTATTGGCAATCGTTTGCCTCCGTATTCGAATGTTCAAAAACGGGATCTTATTTTTAAGGCTAATAAATTTTATTTTTTCGATGTGGGCCTTATTCATGCTCTCAGGCGCAATGCTTCACGTTTGCAAACACAAGAAAATCAAGGGCATATCTTGGAGTCATATATTTTTCAGGAACTGAACGCGTACCGACAGTTAAGAGACGAGCCCTTACCTCTTACTTTTTGGCGCACAAGAACGGGACTGGAAGTGGATTTTATTTTAAATAATGACGTTGCCATAGAGGTGAAATTAACACAGAATATTCATCAAACGCATTTAAAAAGCTTGATCGCTTTTGCAGAAGAACACGAAACAAAAGAGCTTATCATTGTCTGTAATGAGGAAATTCCACGTCTAATTACATACAAGGGGCACAAGATTAAGATTTTCAATAGTGATGCATTTTTGGAGAGACTCTGGAATAATGAATTTACTTAAAATTGCGTTGTATGCCCGTCGTGAATTTTAAATTGAGGTCGAATTTTTTCAAATCAATCTAAGTCGGTTTATTCTTGCTATTTTTTAAGCAATAGTTAGAATAAGCGGTGTTATTACATGTTCCGCACGAGAATCCATAATGGATAAAAAAAGCTTTACAGATGGCCTGTACGGATCAGTTCCTATTTGCATTGCCTTTACATTATTGTTTTCATCCCTTGGTTTACTTGGAAATGCGCATGGATTGACACTATGTGAGACTACCTTTTTAACGGCGACTGTGTTTGCGGGCCCATCCCAAGTGTATGTGATGGAAAACAAAGACCTATCGTTATGGTTGCTTGCCCTAAATATATTCGTTCTCAATTTTAAATTTGTATTGATGTCCGCAATGGTGCTTCCCTTTTGGCAAGCGAAAAAGCGACTTAAAGTTCTTGCTTTGTATTTTATGTGCAGCAGTGCCTATCTCGTTTGCACGACAAGCAAAAATGTAAAAGATCCATGGAGCTATTACATGGGGGTCGTTATTGCTGCCTACATAGTGGCTGTTGTTTTTACAGTCATAGGTCATATGGCATGGGATGCAGCGTTGGATTATCGTAAGTTTTTAAACGCCCTTGCGCATATTGTGTTGCCGGTTCACTTTGTTTGTCTTGTTGTAAAACGTAAAGCTGAACCAATGATTGTTTCAATGGCTTTATTGGGCATCGTTATGGCGCCGATTTTAGAAAGGTATATTGGTAAGCAATCTCTTCTGTTGGTATGGTTTTTTCTTGCTTTTGCGTGCGTATATATGGAAGATTTCTTGCAAAAAAAGGATGCACCATGTGGAAAATGATTGCAACAGCGGGACTGACGTCTTTTCTATTAAGGGCATCCCCTGCATTTGTAAAACGGATTAGCGCGCTCAACAATTACCCAAAGCTGAATAAGTTTTTGGATTATACGATTTGCTTAATCACAGGCGAAGTTATCTATACGGTTGCCTTTCGGGAAATCCCAAAAACGTCGTCTCATTATGTGGCTATATTTGCTATTTGCGCGATGACATTGAGTCTTGCCGGAGCTATTATGTGGCGCACATCGTCGCTTGCGAAAAGCTTTACAATCGCAATTGGCTTTTTTGTACTGGCGTACTGTTTTAAGTGATGTTTCATGACGAATAACATTTCAACACACCATTTAACAGAGCCAGAACTACTTGCATTTGCAGATGACTTTGCAAAGACCCTACCGCCCACGGGTGTTGTTGCGCTTTGGGGTGATCTTGGTGCTGGGAAAACAACGTTTATCCGCCAGGTGATTCAAAGCTTTGCGGGGGACTTAAATTTAATTGTGCCCAGTCCAACATTTACATTGGTGCAGGAATATACATTACCTAAAGGCACACTTTGGCATTGTGATTTGTATCGGTTGACTAGTCCTGATGAATGCTTAGAGCTTGGCTTGATTGAGGCGATGCATGAGCATCTTTGTTTCATCGAATGGCCAGAACGCATGGGGTCGTATTTGCCGAAAAATCGAATTGATGTGCATATTAATACAGTTGATGAACATAGCCGAGAGTTGGTTATTACGAATGCAATGCCTTTATAAAAAGTGAGAGGGTTTTACACAAAAACCCTCTCATGCACTTTAAGCGGCACAGGCACCACTTACACAACGATTTGACTGACATCTTGCATTGATAGTACAGGTGTTCCCAGTACCAAGCGTGATGCACTTGCCGGAAAAACACATGCCACTTTGACAATGTGTGTTTGCTGTGCAAGCCGCGTTCGTTGCACCAAGCACGCGGCACACGTTGGAAAGACAGATGCCAGTTTGACATTGTGTGTTTGTTGTGCAAGCTGCGTTTGTTGCTAACAGTGCCCCACAAACACCAAGTGTTCCTGTTTGCGCTGCAACCGAGCATTGACCGCTTGCACATTCATCAGGTCCTGCACATGCTTTTCCAGGCTCTAATGCTGTGCTTTGGCATACGCCGCTTGTTTGACCGCCTGCAGCTGAACAATACCCAGAAATACATAAGTTATGTACCCAGCTGGCGGCGTTGCCGGGGGTGCTCTGACGTGTAAGGTTGCATGATGCTCCAGTAGCACGGCCAACTCCTACTTGGCAGCTTCCGCCGCTTCTCATGTTAAAGCACGTTCTATTTGCTGCACAATTTTGGCTGTTACAATATCCAGTATTAGCTAAAGCTACTGATACGTAGGTTGAATCAAAAATGGCCGTCAGAAGAAAAAAGGTGCCTAATATACTTATTTTGCTCAATCTTTTAATCATTTAATCTCTCTTTCTAAAAAACATTATAATCACCAAATACCCCGAGGATGACAGTTTTTGGGTCGGTAGCTACAAAAATATTATTCTCTTATTAAAAATTTTATATAAAGTTTTCATAAAAAACAATATTAAAACAATTGCGATTCATCCTTAGTTTTCCTTTGATTCGATGATCCTCAAATACATGGGAGTCCTATGGTCAAGTCATAGGAAGACTAGGGGGATTAACACTCGTCACCCCTTACGTTTTCCAATCATCCAGCCGTACTCGTCATAAACATGTTGACATATTTTAAAACAGTATATATACAATTAAATATTCGTCGTTATAATTTTGGTTATAAAAAATGAAAAATAATAAAATTTTAGCATTATTGCTTTTATTCATGGTAAGTGAATTTAGCTTTGCTGCCGACCTCCCTCACACATTAAAAGATAGTGCCACCTCTTTAGGTGAGCATGCTTCATGTGAAGCATTTCGTTTATTTTCCGCGGCAGAGCGTGAAGAATTTGAAACGGGTATGGGTATCATCCAGGATCGTATCTTACAAAAAACAGAACTTTTAGGCATGCTTCGCGACCCTTCTCGTTCATTGGCGGAGCGATTAGCTATTTGTGATCAAGATTTTAATGCTCAGCCAAAAAAGCTTATAACTATAGGCACATCATATTCTGATTACCTTGATCTAATACTATCAGTATATACTAAAACTTATGAATTAGCTCAGTGTATTCAATTAGCATCTAATGATTCAGAAAAAAATACCTGTCAAAATAATTTGTATTATTATTTATCGTATAAAATCATTTATTTTCAACATTTCATCGCAACACTTCCACACAAAGTCCCTGAGACACTTAACTAAAGGTTGATAATGTGCTATTCTGAAAAGGAAACTTTTCAGGAGACAAGCTATGTCAGTAAATTGCAAAAAATGCTCAAGCACAGATCGTGTGAAAAATGGATTTATTCGTGGGTATCAACGTTACA
>CAIOTO010000069.1 GCA_903861255.1 uncultured Alphaproteobacteria bacterium
CCGGCAAGACCAACACGCTGTTTTAACGAATCAACTGTCACAAACATTTCAAGGTATCCGCGTTGTAAAAGCATATTGCATGGAAAAGGCCGAATCCAATCGGATTGAACAACAAATTAACACGATTTTCAATCTTATCTACAAAGCAACACGCATAAGATCAGCGTCACACCCCATTATGGAAATCTTAGCTGGTTTAGCGATTGCCTGCGTCATGGCCTATGGTGGATGGGAAGTCATGGAAAAAATCCGAACACCTGGTGACTTTGCATCCTTTATAACCGCCCTGCTACTCGTCTATGACCCCTTAAAACGACTAAGCAATTTAAATGCACGTTTGCAAGAAGGCATCGCTGCAGCATATCGTGTAATCCAAATATTAGATATGCCCCCAAAGATTCAAAATAGTGACAATCCACGTACATTAACACGTGTAGCTGGGCATATCGAATTTCGTGATGTCACATTTTACTATCAAAAACAAAAACGACTCACACTTGACCACCTGTCATTTGAAGCAAAACCAGGGCAAACAATCGCATTAGTCGGAGCAAGTGGCGCTGGCAAATCAACGATTATTAATCTAATCCCACGCTTTTATGATATAGCAGAGGGTGACATCTTAATTGATGGTATTAACATTAAGGAACTCGATATCGCTGACTTACGTCAACACATTGCGCTCGTAAGTCAAGAAATAGCACTATTTGACCGCAGCATCTTCGACAATATCGCCTATTCCGAAAAACCCATTTCTATGGACGAAGTTGTTGCTGCCGCAAAATCTGCTGCTGCACATGAGTTTATCGAGCGTTTGCCTAATGGATATGACACATTCGTTGGTGAAAATGGTGTAAAGCTTTCCGGTGGACAACGTCAACGTATTGCAATCGCGCGCGCAATGCTAAAAGACGCACCTATTTTGCTGCTTGATGAAGCAACCTCCGCGCTTGACACCGATTCAGAACGCCAAATTCAAGATGCCCTCTCTCGTTTGATGAAAGGCAGAACAACCATTCTCGTGGCACATCGTTTATCTACTGTTATTGATGCAGATTGGATTTACGTACTTGATCATGGAAAACTCGTTGAATCGGGTGGACATCACGATTTGTTAAAACAAGATGGCGTGTATGCTCGCTTGTGGAAGAAACAGTCAACCAGTAAGAGTTAATCTGCACACTTCATTGGCGCATGTAAGCAATACTATCCTCCGCATTCAACACAAAGCTTTGCTCTTTTTAAAAAATGTGTTTAAAGTATCATATAGTTATATAATTTTACGGATTAATTCAATCCACGCCGTCATGGCGAGCCCAAAGGGCGTGGCCATCCAGACTGTTAAAAACACATGGGTCACCACGTCGTCTTCGACTCCTCGTGATGACGGTAGATTATTTTAATTCGAAAATTAACATTATATATGTCCCTAAACGATAAATGGAGAAATAGTTTTATGTTTTTGATTACAAGTGCCGTAGCCTCATCACCGGTCGCAGCAGCGCCAAGTGCTGGCGGTTTTGACCCTATTCAATTTTTACCGATGGTATTGATCTTTGGTGTGATGTATTTCTTACTGATTCGCCCACAACAAAAAAAGGCAAAAGAGCACCAAGCAACGATTGCTGGTCTTCGCAAAGGCGATCGCGTTGTAACAAGTGGCGGTATTATTGGTGTTGTTCACAAAGTAGATAGTGATACTGAGGTTACTGTTGAAATTGCTGACAATGTAAATGTTCGTGTTTTACGTGCTACAATCGCAAACATTGTAACAAAGCCAGAACCAGTTAATGCGGCTGCTGCTGTAGCACCTAAAAAAACAGCAACTAAAACTAAAAAGGCGTAATAGCCAATATCGTCATGGCGAACACTTACAAAAGGTGTGGCAATCTAGGCTGTTTACAGATATCTAGATCACCACGCCGGCTTTGCCCCTCGCGATGTCGTTGGTCGTTACAAAAAGCTTAACTATTAAATAAGAGATTCTTTATGTTAGCAATTCCTCGTTGGAAATTTTGGCTCATCACTGGCACATGCCTTTTGGGTCTTTTATTCGCACTGCCAAACGTATCAACCCCGGCAATGCTTTCGTTGATGCCGTCATGGCTACAAAACAAAATTAGCCTAGGGCTTGAACTACGTGGTGGTTCCCACCTTCAATTAGAGGTTGATCTCCAAGCCGTAGCAAGCGAATCACTCCATCAATTGGTAGATGATGTGCGCTCACGCCTTAGGAAAGAGCAAATAGGTTATACCGGCCTAGCAGTTGATAAAAAGGCCGCTACGCCAACGCTTAATATGACACTGCGCAATCCAGCAGATGCCCCTAAGATAAAGAAAATCTTTTTTGAAATTGATAAAAACGTAACTGTCACTGTTACAGGTGATCAGGTTGTTGCCAAAATAGAAGAAGAAGCGTTTGAAAAGCGAAAGAAAGCATTGGTTGAACAATCAATCGAAGTTATCCGCCGCCGTATCGACGAAAGTGGAACGAAAGAACCTATTTTACAACGTCAAGGTACTGATCGTATCATTTTACAACTTCCTGGTGTTGATGACCCTGCTGAAGTAAAGCGTCGCATTGGTAAAACAGCTAAAATGACATTCCGTCTAGTGGATCCAACCTTGCAACCAATTCCAGCCGATCCACAAAATCCTAATCGTACACCTCCGTCGACACCAACAGTAGACTATTTGCCAGAAGAGCATGGGAATAAAATCGTTTACATTCCTGTAAAAAAGCAAGTCATGGTAAGTGGTGAAACGCTCGTCAATGCACAAGTTACATATAGTGAAAATGGATTACCTGCTGTATCACTAAAATTCAATAGTGTTGGTGGTCGTAAATTTGCTGAAATGTCACGTGATAATCTTAAAAAGCAATTTGCGATTGTACTTGATAACCAAGTTATTAGCGCTCCTGTATTCCAAAGTGTTATTAGCACTGGCGACGGACAAATTTCAGGGCATTTCACTTTGCAAGGTGCAAATGATTTAGCGTTATTGCTTCGTGCTGGCGCTCTACCTGCTCCGCTTAAGTTTATCGAAGAAAAAACTGTTGGGCCAAGCCTTGGTGCAGACTCAATCCGTGCAGGTCAAACGGCCGTAATCATTGCATTCATACTTGTTGCAACATTTATGTTCCTTAGCTATGCAACTTTTGGTTTATTTGCAGACGTTGCGTTGATATTCAACATGATCTTTTTATTCGCTGGGTTGTCATTGTTGCAAGCAACACTTACTCTACCTGGCATTGCGGGTATAGCACTGACTATTGGTATGGCTGTTGACGCAAACGTGTTAATTTATGAGCGTATTAAAGAAGAGCTCCGCAGCGGTGTTAAGCCTGTAACAGCCGTTGACGCCGGTTACAAGCGTGCGATGATGACCATTATTGACTCAAACCTCACAACATTGTTTGGTGCAGCAGTTCTATTTGAATTTGGCTCAGGCCCAATTCGTGGGTTCGCTGTAACGCTTGCGTTGGGTATTTTGATATCATTATTTACGTCATTGTCTTTGTCACGATTGATCATTGTCACATGGCTCAAAAGTCGCCCAAAAGCAACAACGTTGCCTATTTAAAGAAACACTGCTCTGTCATTCCCGTGAAGACGGGAATCCAGAGAAAGCATACAGAAAATTTTTATGCAGCCTGGATCCCCGCCTGCGCGGGGATGACAAGGCACAGACAGGAAAGAAAGTTTTAACATGAAACGTCTTCAAATTGTTCCATACAACACGAACATCAATTTTATTGGTTTTCGTTTTATTCCATTCGCTATTGCAGCAATTATAACAGTTGTGTCTCTTGCAGGTGTTATGTTTAAAGGGCTTAACTATGGCATCGACTTTAAAGGTGGTTATATCCTTGAAGTACGCATGCCTAATGCACAAGACGTTACACCACTTCGTGAAAAGCTAAATGCACTTAGCCTTGGCGAAGTTATGATCCAGCAAGTTGGCACTGAACGTGATTTACTCATCAAATTGGAACATCAACATGGTGACCAAACGGCTCAAACAGTTGCGATTGATAAAGTTAAATCAACATTGGGTGCGGGTGTTGATTACCGTAAAATTGATACTGTTGGTCCTAAAGTTGGCGCAGAACTTGTCGATAATGCTGTAAAAGCCATCTTGCTTTCTCTTGTTGCCATGCTCGCTTATATTGCATTCCGTTTTGAATGGCAGTTTGCTGTGTGCGCAATTGTGGCACTTGCACATGACTGTATTGCAATCCTTGGCTTATTTTCTTTATTCCCTTCATTTGAATTTAATGAAACAGCAATCATTGCCGTGCTGATTACCGCTGGTTATTCCATCAATGACACCATCGTTATTTTCGACCGTATCCGCGAAGGACTACGTAAATACAAAAAAATGGAACTTGGCGAACTCATTAACAAAAGCTTGAACGAGACATTGTCACGTACAACAATGACAGCAACAACTACCTTGCTTGCCGTCACGGCATTATACTTATTTGGTGGCAAGGTTATATCTGCCTTTAGCCTTCCTATCCTTTTAGGTATTATCATTGGATCGTTTTCATCGATTTGCTTAGCAGCACCATTATTGATGTACTTAAAAATCAAACGTGGTGATGTTGCCCTTAAAAAGGGTGCATCGGCGAATGAAAATACCGTTGAAAAATTCGCATAATTAAAATACTTAAGAGAGCCAATCATGTCCCTCACCGTAGCAGAACTTAATGATCGTTCGATCGAAGTTTTCAGGGAAATAATCGATACCTATATCGAAACGGGGGAACCTGTTGGCTCTCGCACCCTCTCACGTCGGCTTAGCCAACCACTATCACCTGCGACAATTCGTAATGTTATGGCGGACCTTGAAGAAGCAGGCCTTCTTTACGCACCTCATACATCAGCAGGACGCCTTCCAACCGATGCTGGTCTTCGCTATTTTGTTGATGGCTTACTAGAAGTTGGCGACATAAAAGAAACAGAGCGCGCCGAAATTGAACGCCGCTGTAAAAGTTCTGGCCTGAGTATTGATAACGTTCTTGAACAAGCTTCAGCAATGCTGTCCGGCTTATCATCATGTGCTGGCCTTGTCATGGCCCCTAAAAGTGATTCGCTACTTAAACACCTTGAATTTGTACACCTTGCACCAGGACGTGCACTTGTTGTTTTAATTTCGCAAGATGGAAACATCGAAAACCGTATCATCGACTTACCGCCATCCATCACACAATCTGTTCTGAATGAAGCATCAAATTACTTAAGTGCTCGTATATTCGGGCGCACTCTTATCGACGCACGTATAGCCATTATGGACGAATTACGCCAACAAAAGGCACAGCTTGATGAGCTCACAGCAAAAGTTGTTGAAATGGGTCTTGGTGTCTGGGCAGGCGGCGAGCGCGGTGGATCACTAATCGTAAAGGGGCAATCGCATTTATTGGATAGCGTTACGGAATTAACCGAGCTTGATCAAATAAGATCGTTGTTTCAGGCTCTCGATACAAAAGAAACTCTGCAACAGCTACTGGATGCCTCTATCCAAGCTGACGGTGTTCAAATTTTCATCGGTGCAGAAAACAGTCTATTCCATGTATCAGGCTGCTCGCTTGTAGTGTCACCCTACCATAATGCGGAACAAAAAATCATCGGGGCAATTGGCGTAATTGGTCCATCCCGCATGAACTATAGCCGCATTATTCCATTGGTGGATTATACGGCGAAGATCGTTGGAAAGTTACTGGGGTAACCTTTAAGGAGCAGCCACCGCATTTCGTATACGCTCTTCGATCTCGCCTCTAAAATGCCTCACAAGCCCTTGAATTGGCCATGCAGCCGCATCACCAAGCGCGCAAATCGTATGTCCTTCAACTTGCTTAGTCACCTCAAGCAATAAATCAATATCCGATGATACGCCGTCGCCCTTCACAAGTTTTTCCATCATGCGCCACATCCAGCCCGTTCCTTCGCGGCAAGGGGAACATTGCCCGCAGCTTTCATGCATGTAAAATTTACTCAAACGTGCAATCGCCTTAATCACATCGGTTGATTGATCCATAACAATCACACCAGCAGTACCAAGCCCTGAACCTTCGGCACGCAAACTATCGAAATCCATCAATACAGAATCGCAGACATCTTTCGGCAGCAATGGCACTGACGACCCGCCTGGGATGATAGCCTTTAAATTATTCCACCCACCACGTACGCCACCTGCATGCTTATCGATAAGTTCACGCAGTGGAATACCCATTTCTTCTTCCACATTGCACGGTTTATTCACATGCCCTGAAATACAGAAAATCTTGGTGCCTGTATTATTTGGTCGACCAAGTCCTGCAAACCAGGCACTACCACGACGCAAAATCGTTGGCACAACTGCAATTGTTTCAACGTTGTTGATAATGGTCGGGCAACCATACAGACCAACATTCGCTGGAAAAGGTGGCTTTAAACGTGGCATGCCTTTTTTACCTTCAAGGCTTTCCAGCAATGCCGTTTCCTCGCCGCAAATATAGGCCCCTGCCCCGCGGTGTACATACAAATCAAAATCAAAACCCGACTTGGCTGCATTCTTTCCCAATAGACCCGCCGCATATGCTTCATCAATTGCATTTTGCACCGCAACTGCTTCGTTGAAATATTCCCCGCGAATATAGATGTATCCTACGTGCGCACCAATACCAACGGCAGCGATTAATGCACCCTCGATCAGTTTATGTGGCTCATTGCGCAAAATATCACGGTCTTTACACGTGCCAGGTTCGCTCTCGTCGGCATTGATAACCAAGTACACTGGATATGGACTGGTATCTGCTGGAATAAATGACCATTTCATACCGGCTGAAAAACCCGCGCCGCCACGGCCGCGAAGGCCAGATGCTTTTACCTCAGCTACAATCCAATCACGCCCATTGGCAATAATATCTTTTGTATTTGACCAATCACCGCGTGCCTTAGCGGCTTTTAGATCCGTTGATTGTTCACCATACAAATTTTGGAAAATACGATCATCAGCTTTTAGCATGATTCACCAACCTTTGCAGGATCAATCGCCTTTGAACATTGACGGCCAATTTGTGACCCCTTGTGAAGAGATTTTCCGGCTTTTAGATCATCAAGCACCTCCACCATTTTCTCTGGCGTTAAGTCTTCGAAATAATCATCATTAATTTGCACAACTGGCGCGTTAACGCAGGCACCTAAACATTCAAACTCAGAAAGAGTAAACAAACCATCATCTGTTGTTGCGCCTTTTTGAATGCCAAGATGCTTTTTGCACGTGTTCATAATATCTTCAGCACCACGCAACCAACACGGTGTCGTACCGCATACCTGTAGATGATATTTCCCAATGGGTTTCAAATTAAACATCGTGTAAAATGATGCAACTTCGTACACCTTAATAAATGGCATAGAAAGCATTGTCGCAACAGCCTCCATCGCCGGAGTTGGCAACCATCCACCACTTTCGCGCTGCGCAAGATCTAACAGAGGCAAAACAGCACTGGCTTTACGTTCAGGCGGATAATGGGTCAGGATTGTATCAATTTTTGCTAAGGAATCTTTTGAGAATGAAAAGGAGTTCATTAAAAATATCATGTGAATTACGCTATCTTTAGGGTAGCGAAATGTGGGGGTGGCCGCAAGGGTTTGCTCGATTGATCAGGTATGCAGGAGATAAGTGTCTGAATACTATAAATTTATTGACCTTAATGTGGTCACTATGTTAGAAATTCGAGATGATATTCAGCTAGGAACGCTAATTTTGAAAAATATATTCAGTATTTTGTTATTTTCGGTCATTTTATTAAATGGAAAGTGCGCAATCGGCGCGACACCTTCTGAGATACTCGAACAACAATCAAAGCTATTTGAAGAAGGATTTGATGCAGCTCGTGATTGCTTAAGAAAATTAAATGATGATCAAAC
>CAIOTO010000070.1 GCA_903861255.1 uncultured Alphaproteobacteria bacterium
CTCGGTTTGGATTGGAATCGCTGCCCGGTTTGGATTGGAATCGCTGCCCGGTTTGGATTGGAATCACTGCTCGGTTTGGATTGGAATCGCTGCCCGGTTTGGATTGGAATATGCAACCTCAACGCCTTTATCTCTAATAAACGCATCGGGTAATGGGTTACCTGTATATGAACAACTGTTATCCGGAATAAGCTTATCTATTTCATGAATCCAAAACTCTGGGTGGATTTTCGGCGATAATGTTAGCGCAAGCCTCGTTATTTGTAAGGCCAATGTCGCTGCATAAGTTGCCTTTTCACCAAGCCCAACAATTACGCCCTCAGGAGTGACTACAGGTGGTAGAAAAACCCTTTCATTAAGAGGCGCATCTGCTTTTCTCACGACAACCTTTTTTATTGCACCTGCTAATTTTATGCCTTCCAATCCAAAAGTACCTTTTAACTTAGCTACGATATTTTCACCATGATGCAACACATCTTCTTCCGAAATTTCTTTCACACCTTCTTTTGGGTAAGAAAAGTCTGCACCACACCCATAGGCAATCGCAATTTTCTCATTTATTGGAATAATCATCGCACCACCCGTGAGCGTCATGATTGCATCACGCGCTGCGAGATCGACATCACGTATGTCAACTAATACGAGCACACGGTCTTCCTCTACAAGTGGAGGAAGGGCGGTGGCAACACGTTCATGAAAACAAGAAGCATCTACAATGGCAACAGCTTCATCATCTATTTCAGAAGAAAAAGAAACGTGCGTATCAGCAGAAGATGAGTGTTCTGCACCAATAAGAGGAGGTTGTTTAGATGGGAAAGAGGCTTCTAAAATTTTCACTGATGCATTCCATGCAACCAAAGCAGTTTGAAGAAATCCTTCATGACGAACACCATCGTCACCTATTATTTCAAAAAGCTTTTCTTCATTTTTTAATATACGTTCAACCGTGAAATTGCATATAACATTAATATTGTATTTTCGAAGGGCTTTTTTTAAAATTGCATCTCTTTCGTGAGTTTCCATTAATATATCATTTGTGGAGATAACCCCATCCGATAACTTCGGATGTGCTTTTTGCATTATCTCTGGCAAAACATCTAACTGTGAATTACTACCTCCTTGCTCAAACGAGACATCATGCGACTCATCTCTTCGAGCTTTTTTTGCTTTCCGACGTCGCGCTCCTTTTGCACTCTGATGCGCCACTTTTTGTGCATTAACTTTAAGATCAGAGTCAGGATGTGGTGCGAATATAATAGATCTATTACTCTTTCCATACAGTCTAGGAAAAGTAGCTTTAAAAAAATCCCCTGTCTCCTGGCAGTGCACTTTCGTTAATGTATGCAGGTATTCGCCTCCACCACCATGCAGCACAGCCGCTGTTTGACTTGCCCCAGAAATCACATCTGGAGAGCTCTCAAAGAGAGTTACATCGAAGCCCACGCTATTTAAATCTAGCGCCGTCATTACACCTAAAAGCCCGCCTCCAATAACAGCGGCTTTGGGGCGCAGTTGTTCACGAAACGACGGTATTTTTAAAGCGGATTTTCGAGCACTATTTGGTGAAGAACCCGAACTAGTGACTGGACCTGATGTGACGACTGCACTTAGAGAAGTAAAAAGCGGGCGTCTTTTTATTAAACTAATACCTTCAATGCACTCTGGCGGACTTTTCACAGCTGGGCACAAAGGTAATTTCGACAAATCCTCCTCTTCCGAGTAATAACCATCTTCAGTCGTACAAGCTGATGCCAAAGAAGAATGACTGTTTCTACCTATGCAACTTCTGCTTACTAAGCAGTCTCGTCTTTTTGGCGGTGGTGAAGAAAGATCATCAAACATAGAGCCTTCATTAATCGAAAAATCACCGGCAAAACCATCATGTTGCGTCAATACAAACAAACTCAACAACAACCGCATAAAAATAAATAATTTAAAATACATAGCACCATAACTCAATTACTTGAGAGACTCCCTTATACAATTGCATGTGTTGGCAATAAAAACTTAAAATTCGTCCCCACATTTTCTTGTGAAGACATACTGATTAAACCACCGTGATTTTCGACGATTTTTTTACATAGACTTAAACCAATGCCATACATACTTCCCTCTGACCGTGAATGAAAACGCTTAAATGGCAAAAAAATCTCTTTATGATATCTTTTTGCGATACCAATGCCATTGTCCTTAACATGAAATTCAACAAATTTATCTTTTTGAATCGCATGAATATGAATCACAGGAGACGTTGTCGATGCACTAAATTTGATTGAATTGGTAATTAAGTTTTGAAACAGCTGCAGAATTTGCAATCGATCAGCATAAATAACTGGCATATCATCAAATTTAACGATCACTTTCTTTTCTTTAATAGATTGATCCAACATATCCAATACTTCAGAAAGCACATCATTTGTTGAAAACAATGACATTGAACTTGTACTAAGCCCATTTGTTGAATATTCCAGAATGGATTTTACAAGCTTATCCATTCGTGCGGCACCCTTATGAACAATATGCAAAAAATCATCAATATTATCATTTTGGCCTGCTGAGTATTCATCCAACGCAAGTTTTGAAAATGAACTAATCGTTCGTAATGGTTCGCGCAACTCGTGACAACAAATATGCGCAAAGCAATCAAGGTCACTATTAAGATTTTTTAATTTCTCAACAGCGGCTTCTAGATCATTTTTTTTTCAACTCTAATTGCCTGGTGCGCGTATCGACTTGCCTTTTCAATTCTTTTGCATGTTTTTTCAAACACTCTCGCGCTTCTTTAATCTCGGTGACATCGCGAATAATACCAACTAAAATTTTACTGCCTGTCAATGTTTTGAAAACTGATTTTTTCGTTGATATGTCGCGCGTTCCATGAATAGTTGTAAATTTTTCTTCATTGATTGTTGTTTTCTCAGATTTAAATGTTTTGCGATCAATCCTACGGTAAGTATCACTATCACTTTGAGGAAAAAAGTCCGCATCGTTTTTGCCGACCACGTAAGAAATTGGCCTCCCTAATGAATCAGCAAATGCTTGATTTACATACAAAAAACAATGCTGCTCATCTTTTACAAGAATCGGATCGGGCACGGTATTAATAATATCATTAAGCATCCTTAATTCATTATTCACATTGGTATTATCAGTTAACGTAAGAGCAAATAAATCATTATTTAAAGGAAACAAATAAGATATAAAGTAAATTATTTTATCAAGAGATTTTTTAATTTTTATTGTATTTAAAGTTATTCTGTTTTCTTTTTCAGATAAAAGAAACGCTTCTTCAATTTTTTCCAAACATTCTTTATCCATAAAATGGAATAAGTTGTTAAAATTTAGAGACACTTAACTAAAGGTTGACAGAAAAGATGCCATGTACGCCCCTATAAACTTCGGCTCATGAGCGTAATAATGAAGTCGCAATGACAAGTCAACCATTTCTAGACTTCGTGATGTTACTTTTGATTTGCGCCTA
>CAIOTO010000071.1 GCA_903861255.1 uncultured Alphaproteobacteria bacterium
AATGTGGGAATCAGGCAAGGCACCTGATGCATTAGTGGACGAGCTCGGTTTAAAGCAGATTTCAGACACATCTGTCATTGAAAAAGTCGTGGATGATATCATTGCAGCCAACATGGACAAGGTCGAGGCGTACAAAGGCGGAAAAGTTCAGCTGTTTGGATTCTTTGTGGGCTCAGTTATGAAAGCGCTCGAGGGCAAAGCAAACCCTGGTATGGTGAATGAGTATTTGAAGAAGAAGCTGGGCTAGTTCAGCACATTATATTTTGGTTTTAAGAAAGGCTGAAAGATTTAATTTTCAGCCTTTCTGCTTTTAATTAGAAGATTGAACACCTTGGATTTTTTTGACTCTGTCATGAAAGCGCTTAAATCTCTCAGACCATAGCCTATTGAACGTGCACGAAAAAATCACACCCGCACGACGGCGCCCTGCCGCCTGCTCTGCCACAGCCAAACAGGCACACCAGCAAGCAATATAATAAATGACCACATCAACATAACATGGCTTGCACCCCACAGTGTCCACAGGGAAAACACAAGTGAAATCCCCCCAATAACAACAGCTTTTACACTCAGCTTACGATCACGTTTTAAAATCGTAAAATAAGCCGCAATGCAGGCCAGGTAAATCACCAGCACCAACGTTAGTGAAAAATCGATAATAAAATTAAATTGCTTCAACAAATTTTCTGACATTGATAATGCAACAAACGGTATTGAACACAACGATGAAATAATAATACCCCAAAATGGCGCGCCACCCTTAGTAGTCCCTTTGAAAATAGGTGGAAACAAACCATCATTTGCCGCCCCAAGCGCAATACGACCTACAACCATCGTCCAACCATTAAGCGCTCCTATGCAACAAATTGCAGCCACAACAGCAACAGGAATACCCCAATACCCACCAAAGAGTATTCTTGCTAAATCGGCATACGGTGCCTTGGAATGCAAAAGTTCGGCCCGCGGCACAACCCCCATGATCGCAATGGTGCCAATAATATAAACAAACGCAGCAATTAAGGTTCCTACCAAAATCGCACGCGGGATATTCTTTTTAGGATTTTCAACGTCAGTACCAGGCACTGTACCAGTTTCAAGGCCTATGAATGCCCAAAGCGTTAATAATGCTGTCGCATTAATCGCCGAAAAGTCTGAAAGGTTCGACCCGTTAAAAGGGATAAAATTATCAATCTTGATGTAAAACATTGCAATTGCAGGAACAACCACAAGCGGAATTAGTTTTAACACAGTAATAATAAATTCAAATCGGCCTGCAAACTTCAGCCCATATAAGTTAATGGCCGCAATGGCAACGATTAACCCCGCCTCAAGCACAAATGTTAAAAGCGGCGAAAGACCACCAAAAATAGATGATGTATACCCAATTGCACCCACTACAAGGGCTGCATTACTTACCCAAGAGAGCACCCAATAACCCCATGCCACATAAAACCCGGCTGTTTTGCCAAATGCGTCCTCAACATACGTATGTGGTCCTCCTGTTTTGGGTCGACGCGCACTTAACGCTGCAAAGACAAATGAAAGCAAAATAGCGCCTATGGATGTTAAAACCCATCCACCAATACATAAAGAACCAAACGCCGCAAGCGTTGCAGGCAACATAAACACACCTGAACCAACCAAGTTGCCAGTTACAAGTGTAACAAGGGTCCAAAAACCCATTTTTTGAGTAGATGAGGATGCCATAATAAAAACTCCGAAACACGAATTAATGATGAAAATGAATATAAAAAGGATATAGCCGCAAATGTGCTAGAAAGAATATAATGCCCCCAAGGGCTTTCGTTGTTTTCGGAACAATGTCACGTGACGTTTTTCTGTAAATTATCATTATATAATATATATAGGATTAGATTGTCTGCACGCAAGACTTTATTCATATCGAAAAAATCACTTAACAAATTCTGGGCGCCTGCATAAATAAATCTAGGCACACAGCATGGTTGAAAT
>CAIOTO010000072.1 GCA_903861255.1 uncultured Alphaproteobacteria bacterium
ATGGCATTAAATTCCATATTATTTCAGGTATTGTTAATCTGAAAAATGGATTTACTACTGCTTAGAAAAATAAATTGGGTTGGGGATGCTTGACAACTCGTTAATAAGATCTGTGTTAAGACTTACGCAGCAGGTCTATTCAAAGAAATAAAAATACGTTAGAGAATGCTGAGATTGAAGGCGTAGCAACTGACTTCGTACTGAATAGTTAGAAAAACCATTCCAAAGGTTGCCGGTCAAGTTATGTAACTGCGGCGGCAACCCCAAGGAATGGCAAATAGTTTTAAATACTACGCTGCTTTGTTAAGCTTTGTTTTCTTACGGCCACTTTTACCAAGGCCTGTATTGCGTGCAATTGCGCTACGACGGCGTGCATAGCTTGGTGACACCATTGGATAGTCATGTGGAAGGCTCCAGCGTTCTCTGTATTGCTCCAATGTCATACCATACATTGTGCTTAAGTGACGCTTTAACATTTGAAGTTGCTTGCCATCTTCTAGGCATACAATGTAATCATCGAAAACTGATTCGTTCACAGGAACCGCAGGGTCCTTGCGTGGCTTTGATGTTAATACATGTGGGTTATTTTCAATTGCCGAGAGTGTTTGGTAAACACGGCTAATCACAGTTGAGATTTCTTCCAACGGTGTTTGATGGCTCGCAATGTATGCTGAAGCAATGCGGCTTACGTGTGCCAAAAGGCTTGTTGATTTCTCGGGTATTGTATTCATAGTGTCAATCCTATCTTTCATATAAAAAGTATCTTATGTTAATATTTTATATATAAAGGGGAAAATCTAAAAAAGCAATACTCATTTGAAAGAGAAAGTAACGATAAAGAATTTTTTTATTGTTTTGCGAGTGATATTTTACTACATATTGCCTCGTGAGATGGAATTCATAAAAGATTTTATAGAACTTATTTCGGAAAACAACGATTATTTTCAAATAACATCAAATGACCTCCGAACGATTTGACATCAACCTTACAAATGATTTACAACTAAACTCAGTAATTATTACAAAGACCTTCCCTATTTACAGGCATCAAAAAACGTTATGACATCTCAGCAAATAAAATCAATTCCTGAAGCCTTATTAAAACTTAAAGCCGCACTTGAAGAAGGCAAACGGGACGATGCGCCGACTAAATCTGGGGGGAAAGAACGGCACTTTGCGCACGACCAACATAGCAAAACGAAAGAATCAACACAAAAGCCTGCTAAGCGTACTGCTGCTTCCGAACAGTGGAGAAAAAAGACTACAACTAAACCTTTCGTCGAAAATACTCCTAAACATGAAAAAACGTCTTCAGAAAAAGCAGCAAACACCCCAAAGCTACATGTTGAATCTAAGCCCATCCCGCTTAGCCGAAACGAGCGTGTAAAGACTGCACTTGCTTGGTTATATGAGACCTTCCCAAATTTATTTAGAATGAATGATCGCTTGCCGCTTAAAATTGGTATAACGCAGGATATTGCTGCTTGGATCGATGCGCATAAAATATCAGAACAAACTGTTAATGATGCTGAAGTTGGGATTGAATCGCAAATACCTTTTATGCCAAGCAAAACTGCTGTACGCGATGCTATTACTGTATATACCAACACGCCTCAATATCAAAAGGCATTGCTAAATAATGACAAACGTTTTGATCTAGATGGCAATGACGTAGGTGTTGTGGAAGAGCAGCAAAAAGCACATGCAGACCAACGCAATGCAACAATTCAAGCCGCGATTCAAGTGCAAGTTGAAAAACGAGAAGCACTTCGTGAACGGCGCAAAATGATTGCTGAAGCGTGGCGCGCAGAGAAGGAAGCAAAGAAAATTGCTGAATCTGCACCGGATATTGTTAGCTAATACAATATCTACTTGTAGAGTTAGATTAATAATGGTACAAAAATGAATCGCAACAATAATTAAAAAAGTATATTCATTTGTTACATCTACGACTTTTCTCTTTTCTTTGCATTGCTTTGTTTCTAACAAGCTGTTCTCAGTATTCAGGCAACCAAACGCCAGTTACGGGTATGTGCCGTAGCTGCAAGCCCTATTATGAGCGAGGCTCGTGGCATCATCCACAGAAATTCTATGAATATTCGGAAGAAGGCCTTGCGTCTTGGTATGGCCCTGGGTTTCACGGTAAGAAAAAGGCATCTGGTGAACGTTTTGATCAACATGTACTGAATGCCGCTCATAGAACGCTACCACTTCCGACCATTGTGCGTGTGACGAATCTTCAAAATGGAAAATCAGTTGTCGTTTTAGTCGATGACCGTGGTCCATATACATATGCTGGACGAATCATCGATCTTTCTATGGGGGCAGCAAAAGCCATTGGGTGCTACCAAAATGGGCTTGCGCGGGTACGTGTAGAATCACTGGTAGAAGATAGTAAAGCATTGTCTGATTATTTGCATAAGCATCGTATGGGGAAAGAACGCTTAAAACGCACATGGCTTCAGATTTATGAGCAAGAAATAAAAGGTAAATATTTGGGGACGCCGCAGCCAATTAAAGATGAACCGCATTTAGAGCAAGTGGTACAAAAAAAGCCGTTAAAGGCCAAAACTGCAAATGCTGTGAAGACAGCAGCCAAGGTCGATCAAAAACCATATGTTATTAATGTAAAAGAATCATTTTCAAACAAAGCAAGTGCGGATGCTTTTGCTAAGAAATTACAATCAAAATTCCCTACACGCGTTGTTCCAGAAAAAGGTGTTGGCGGTAAGCAAGTTTGGCGTGTCCAGGCGGGGCCGTTTACGGATGAATCTAAGACGGCTGCGATTCGTAAACAGATCAAGCAATTGACGAGTTAATTCAGTGTGTAAGTTCTTCTATTAACTCTCCTTAGTGTCCATCGGTGATTGACTGAGACATGCATTTATTAACGAAAGTGTGTACCCTATAAGCCATAGGGAAACTGGTGAAGCATGTGTTTTCTTCCTCACCTATCTCTAGTTTTTATCCTCACCTCAGTTTTCCTCCGGCTTGATCGGAGGCCCCATGTACTATTATTTATCCGCAAACGGATCCTATGATCACTCGCCACGGCCGTAGCCCGAGGGCGGAGCCGGGAGTCATAGGAAAACTATTTTTTTGATAAAAAAGGCGAGCGTTGCGTGAAATGGTTACTTAATTCATTTTTCATAAAAACTAAATTGATTTTTCATGAAATTTACCCAAAGATGGTACTGCAAGATGCGTATTCACGTAAGCGGATGAGCAAGTACCTCTATGTTTGATTTAAGAAAGATGTCAGATTCACATTTAAGGAAGCCCTAATGAAGAATGTGTTAAATGAGAGTATCCACTCTAAGGAAATGGGAAAACATCATCCAGGATTTTAAAAG
>CAIOTO010000073.1 GCA_903861255.1 uncultured Alphaproteobacteria bacterium
AGATTCTCCCTCACGGAAGACACCCTTGCCTAGACTCGCACTTCCGACTTCCACGGCGTGCAGCGGACTTTCACCGCCTAGACTATATGACTCATGCTATTCACTTCACATAAGTCCCTGCGCCATGCTTGGCGTCACTGATCATGAACCCTCGGGTCACGCCCGAGGGAAACTAGTGAGCGAAAAAGATCAACTACATGATAAAAAAAGGGACTTTAAAAGCCCCCCCTAGTTACATGTACAAACGACAGGCTATACGCTTATGTGACCATCCCTTTGACTCTGATTATCAGTCCCTTGCGCCACAGGAGACCTTTCATCATCTGCATCATCGTCGTCACCACTTTGCGAACGCGACAAGTTACTACCTTCGAAGTCATACGATAATGCTTCATGTAAAGAATCATCAGAACCGCTTTGTGAATAGCTTCCACTTTCATCCTCTTCGTCATCTGCCCATGTGTAGGATTGAAACCCTTCTTCAACAAGTAATCCAACACACGTTTGAATGTCGTATTCCAATGCATCATCATAATCCAATTGTCGATAGAGAGAATCAGCAGCTTCTTGGACAGATTTTTCACCTTTTTCTATTTCATCTGATAACTGCTGAATAAGCTCTCCATAATTAGTCATTGCAGCATATTTTTCCGCTAAACCACTTTCAAATACAGCCATTATATTCAATTTTGAAATGATTTCTTGCCGTTCTTCGAAATCAAGAGATTGATCACTACCCATGAAATCTATAATTTCTGACAAATCATTTTCTTCATCTTCTGAAAGTGTATCAATTTTATCTTTCATAAATGGCTTTAATAAAGCGGCATACAAAACGATTGGGTCATTGGCAGTGCAGTATTTTTCAATGTTTTCAAGCGAGATCACATCCAAAGGATTATCATTGCCAATCCCCGAAAGTAGCTCTGCAACATCTTCTTCGCTAAAGCTTACTTGTTTATTATCGAGTAAAGCTATTATCTCATTCTCTTGGGCATGGTTAGCAATAGGCCAAATATCACCTAACAAAATTTGAGCAACGCCGGGCAGCTGTCCATTATATTGAGCGTGAATGTCCCACAGCATATCAAAGCAATCTTGTATATACGTTGCGTTTTCTTCGTCAGTCCGAATGTAAGTGCTTCCTCTTCCACTTAACTTAGACAAAGTAAAGTCACGTAAAGATGTTACAGTTTCAAGATAATCGGCTTGATCACGCTCATTGCCATTAGCTTCATTTAACTGTTCAGCACAATCTGCAATAGCATTATCAAGGATGTCGTCTTTTGCCCACGCAACTGTAATTGCGCGCGTTGCTTCTTCGATTGAACATTCACCGTTTCTGACCTTTCCACAATATTCAGCAATTAAATCTTCAGAATACGTTGACGGCAGCTCAATATCTGGATGATTCAAACGATAATCAAGAAAATCTTTCAAATCGTCTTCGATCCATTCGTAACTTTTTACAGCTTCCGCATCAAGTGTTTGAATGCACGTCGCTACTTTGTCTTCACGTACCCCATCAATATCCCATTTTTCAAGTGCGGCAACAGTTGCCAAGGAAGAAGACATTGCACCACTTTGCATTCGAACATAAAGCTCTGCAAGTGCTTCATCTGCTGCACTACCTGCTAAACCACTTTCAAACATGGCTAAAACATTCAATCTTTGCGTTAAGCCGTGACGTTTCATGGGATTAACAAGCTTTAGCTCTGCATCGAAAAGATCCCTAATGCTTCTAAAGGTAGATTTCTCTGTTGGTAAGTATGAGAAAAAACTACTTTGCATGAATGGCTTAAATAATTGTGCATAAAATGCTAAGAATTGCGTTTTGTCGCGATGATCTACAATGTTTTTAATGGAAACTAATTTAAATAGCTCTGCGTCTTTAACAGCACCGTGTAAATCAAAAATATCTTGTGCGGAGAATTGTATGGATTCCCCATCAAGAAGATTATTCATTAGGCTTTTTTGCTCTTCATTTGCATTGAAATAAAGGTCACCCAAAATAATATGAGCTGTTCCTGGTAACTCTCCATATTCATTTCGCATAATGCCTAAGTAATTTAAATATATATCTGCTTTTTGTGAACCTTCAATAGACCTCCTGCGTAAGTCCTTTTTGCGCATTTTGAACCAAGGGTTTCTGCGGGGTATCAGCTCAATAATTTGACTTACGCAGGAGGTCTAATGCTGCTTCCATAAAACGCTAATACAGACATAAAGCGATTGGTAATGGCTGGTTTTTTATTTGGCTCGCAGGACGATAATGCTTCTGTTGCTTTGATGTATTCAGCGTCAATGGCGGATCTAATTTCATCAAGGCTTGTGAGTGAAATATCCGGAGCTATAGTGTTCATAGTATAGGGTTTTGGTTCTGTAATGACGAGACTCTCCAAACCACTTGTAATCGTATCATCTGAAGTCTGAACCATTGCCATCGCAGAGCTGGTAAGCAACGAAAGTGCCGTTGTATAAAATAATTTGCTCATAATTTTCCCTTTCATAGATTGTTATGAGCACTCAAAACATGAACACTCATAACAACTATCTTTAGATAAATTTAAGGCAAAAGCAATGCATTCGTGCGGCTTTAGATGCACCTTCAAATTAGGCATCTTCCTCATCATCATCTACTGACCATTCAATCTCAGCATTTTTCAATGCCTGGATACATATTTTTGATTCACGCTCACATACATGAGCGGCTTCCCATTTCTCAAAAACACACTCTGTTGCTGTTAGAATCGTTTGTGCCCCCTCTTCTATATCAAAAGCTAGGTTAAGCAAATCATCTGCATAGAAAGAATTCATATCTTTTGCAAGATCAAAACCAAATATAAATAATAGTGGTAATTTTTGATTGAATTTTTTACGCTCATTAGGATCAGTAAGTTGATCACCCTTTTTTATAAAGTCTATAATTGGCACAAAAAGTTCATTATCTGATTCTGAGAGTTCGATGCCAGGCACGAATGACTGCAATAGTTCAATGTCATTATTGGTGTATCGAGGAGCTGACGCAGTATCTATAGACTCCATTGACATTGCTAAACTGGCAAGTAATGAAAATGCCATCGTATAAATTAATTTGCTCACCATTTTCCCTTTCAAAATTGTAACGAACGTCCAAACCCTGAACGATCGTAACAACTATCTTTAGATAAAATTAAGACAAAAGAAATTCATTCATTTTGATGTGTTGCTTTTCTTCATCCGTTCACTGAACTATGCCAGCCATAGCTTTGCTTCCTTGGCGAGCTCTCCACACTCAGCAATCGCTTCGTTGAGGACTCCTTTGCTCCTCCATTGCTTTGTCAGCTGAGGTGCTGCCGTATTCTTAATATATTGGCTTTTTCTTTTTCCCTTTTTTCGGATTCTTTTACAAAATTCCGCTATCTTATCTTCACTATACGTTGATTCTTTGACGACATATGGCGTAGCTGCACGAATGGTGAGTAATTCGATAAGTTCGCTGTCTGGCCATTGGTATTTATTAAAACCTTTGTTTTTTAAGCGCCATTTACATGACTTAACCTTTTGGTCGAGTACACCTTCTGTTTTCCATAATTCATAAAGGATTAGTGCAGCCTCTTCAGCGGTCATGACGCCGCTTTCTATTTGCGCGCATTGTATTTGCATTGGATTACGGCGATTTTTGCCAATTCTAAATCTATCCGCTAATGTGCATTTGACTTCTTCTTGCGTTTTCCTTTTTCCTTTTCCTTTGATTTTGATAAATGTTAATTCACCCTTAAACATGGCGAGGATGTTAAGTAATTGCATTGTTTTATAACGTTCCGTTGGCGTTTTTGTTTTAAAACTTTCTCCAATTTTAGCTAAAATATAATAGAAATCATCTTCTTCTTGCTTTGAATGCTTAAAGCGCGCTTTTTTCATATAGGGCTCAAGTAATTTTGCACATACTGTAAAAAGTGGGTGATCACTGCTTTGCATGGTATAGGAAGCATCATTTACGGTGATGCGTCCTTTTGTACTCCATGTTACTAAGCTAGCCAAATCATGTGAATCGGGCGAATCAATTTCAGTTAAGGAATAGCTATTGGTTTTAGGAGTTCTGTCATCATCACTACTTCGTGTAGGACTGCCCACTACTTGCACACTTAAGCTATGTAGAGAGCCATCGATTTTGTCTTCGCGTGAATTATCATCACTTGCTGTCACGGAGTTTATTAATAAGGGGATTATTGCCGTATAAATTAATTTCTGCATAATAAGTTTTCCCTTTCACTGGTTGCTGCAAGACGTGTGAATACGTAAGCGTATGGCCAAGTACCTACTTCACCGTGTCACGCCGCCAGTGCCAGGTCGTCTTCATCCCTGGCTTCATCGTGGGCAGTAGGGCCGTATAATTTTTTCCAGTTAGCTGGCA